>CAZVMA010000312.1:0-3683 GCA_964628545.1 uncultured Pseudomonadales bacterium
CACCCACGCAGCGGGTTGGCGGCGCGCCGCTTGCGGCCTTTGCGACTGTGCGGCATGCGGTGCCCATGCTGTCCCTCGATAAGTGCACAGCGCGAGGCGAGCTGGAAGACTGGTATCAGCGCTGTCGGCGGGAGCTTTCGGGTGAGCCGATCGTGCTGCATGCAGAGCCAAAGATCGATGGCGTGGCGGTGACACTGCGCTACGAGGCGGGGCGCCTGGCCTGTGCCGCGACCCGCGGCGACGGCGCCACTGGCGAAGACATCACCGCGAACGTGCGCACCATTCGCGCGGTGCCGCTGGTGCTCGAGGCCCCGGGCGTGCCGGCGGTGCTCGAGGTGCGCGGCGAAATCTACATGCCTCTGGCCGACTTCGAGACCTTCAACGCCGAGGCCCGCGCAGCTGGCCGCAAGACCCTCGTGAATCCGCGCAACGGTGCTGCCGGCAGCCTGCGTCAGCTTGACCCGCGTATCACGGCAGAGCGGCCGCTGACCCTGTACTGCTACGCGGTAGGCGAGTACTCGTCGGACTGGTCGCCCACGACGCAGAGCGGGGTGGTCGCGGCCCTGGCGGACTGGGGATTTCGCGTCAATCCGGAATCGGCCCGGCTCGAAACTCTGGCCGACTGCGAGGCTTGGCTCGAGCGCCTGCTGGCGCGCCGGCAGACGCTCGATTACGCCATTGATGGTGCGGTGCTGAAGGTCGATCGGCTTGATCAGCAGCGTCGTCTGGGTGCCGTGACGCGCAAACCGCGCTGGGCGATGGCGTTCAAATACCCCGCCGAGGAGGCGACAACCACGCTGCTGGCGGTCGAGTTTCAGGTGGGACGCACCGGCGCCGTCACCCCCGTGGCTCGGCTTGAACCCGTGTTCGTCGGTGGCGTCACGGTCAGCAACGCCACGCTGCACAACATGGACGAGGTCGCGCGGCTCGATCTTCGCGTGGGCGACACGGTGCTGATTCGGCGCGCGGGCGACGTCATTCCCCAGATCATGGGGGTCATTGGCGCCACGCGCGGGGCGAATGCGCAGCCGATCGAAGCGCCTTCGGTGTGTCCCGCGTGCGGCAGCCCCATCGTTCGACCTGAAGGCGAGGCGGTGGCGCGTTGTTCGGGTGGCCCCGGACGCTGCAGCGCGCAGCGCCGTGAGGGCCTGCGCCACTTTGCGTCCCGGCTCGCGCTCGATATCGACGGGCTGGGCGATCGGCTGATAGAGCAGCTGGTCGATCGCGGCCTGGTGCGCGAACCGGCCGATCTGTACCGGCTCGATGTGGCCATACTGTCGGGGCTCGAGCGCATGGGCGAGCGCTCGGCCGGCAATCTGGTGGCGGCGATCGACGCCAGCCGTCGTACCACTTTGGCCCGCTTCATCTACGGACTCGGCATTCGTGAGGTGGGGGAAGCCACCGCGCAGGCGCTAGCGCGGCATTTTGGTGATCTGGCGGCCTTGCAGCAGGCCGAGCTGCCGGCCCTGCTCGAGGTGCCCGATGTCGGGCCGGTGGTTGCCGGGCAGATTCACGCCTATTTTCAGGATCCCGAGCGCTGCGCCGCCATTGCCGACCTGCTGGCGGTCGGCGTGCATTGGCCGGCGCCAACGCCCCCGCCGGCAGCGGGGCCGCTGACCGGTGAGACCTGGGTGTTGACGGGCGCGCTCGAGGCGATGCCGCGAGATGTGGCGCGCGATCGTCTGCGTCGACTTGGCGCCGCGGTGACGGACAGCGTGTCGAAAAAGACCACGCGCGTGGTGGCCGGTCCAGGCGCCGGCAGCAAACTTGATCGCGCGCAGAAACTGGGCATCCCCGTGCTGGACGAAGCGGACCTGTTGGCGCTGCTGGCCGATCTCGAACCTGGGGCACAGGCATGATGCTGGCCGGCATCCGGGTCGATGGCCTACGCCGATGCGCGCGCGAACCCGGTTCGCGGCAGGCGTGCGGCGGCCGCAGAATCAGGGTATGAGCGACGTTCCCCGGCCCGAATCGCAGGCCCTGACACCCAACCCTCGGGTAAACCAGCCTCTGGTACGCAAGTCACTGGAACTTCAGTCGCCGATACAGGAGCCGCCGGTAGACGAGCCGCCGATAGACGAGCCCCGGGTTGCCATGGGCTCCGAACTGCTGACGTCAGCCCTGAAGGACGATATCCAGCGCGCCTACCGCGGTTGGCTCGAGGGGCGCGGGTTTCGCCCGCGTCGCGGTCAGCGCGACATGATCGCCGCGGTTGCGCGCGCGCTAACTGGCCCTGAGCCCCGTCATCTGGTCGTTGAGGCCGGCACCGGAACGGGCAAGACGGCCGGCTACTGCCTGCCGGTCATTCCCATCGCGCGCGCGCTCGGCAAGCGCGTGGTGATCAGCACGGCCACAGTGGCGCTGCAGGAGCAAGTGGTCCTGCGCGATCTGCCCGATCTGGTGGCGACCTCGGGCCTGCGTTTCAGCTACGCGCTGGCGAAGGGGCGCGGGCGCTATGTCTGTCTCAAGCGACTCGATGACCGGCTGCGCGGCGACGCGCAGACCGGGATCCCGTTTCTTGATCTGCCGGAAGTGGACGGGCACAGCGTCTGGCAGGCGATGCTGGAGGCGTTTGGCAGTCGCGCCTGGGATGGCGAGCTCGATACCTGGAGCGCCGGGGTTGATGACGCGACGTGGCACAGCGTCACCACCGACCATCGGGGCTGCACCAACAGCCGCTGCTCGTTCTTTCGTCAGTGCCCGTTCTTCAAGGCGCGTGCAGCGCTGGACGACGTGGACGTGGTGGTGGCCAATCATGACCTGGTGCTCGCCGATCTGGCGCTGGGCGGTGGGGCCGTGTTGCCGGAGCCGGAGGAAACGGTGTACGTCTTCGACGAGGCCCATCACCTGCCGGACAAAACGCGCCAGCACTTCGGCGCCGGCACGCGGTTGCTGGCGGCAATCGCCTGGCTGGACGCGGTGACCGGCACGCTCGGCACCCTGGCCCAGCGTTTCGACCGGCCCGCAGTGCTGGTCGATCTGGCGACGCGCGTTGGGGCCGATGCCGCCGTCGCGCAGGCCGCGCTGCGCGCTCTGCACGGGCTGGCTGAGGCGCTCGAGTTCCAGCCGCGCGACGATAACTTGGAGACCTGTCGCTTTGCTCTGGGCGAGGTGCCCACGGCGCTTGCCGACTCTGCTGCAGAAGCGGTGGCGCCGATCACTGCGGTCGCGACCGCGCTCGAGCGCGCGCTTGGTCTGCTGCAGGATGTGCTGGCAGGCGACCTCGCCTGGCCCGGCGGGCACGAGGCGGAGGACTGGCTGCCCCCGATTGGCCAGCAGCTTGCCCGGGCCGGCGCGATCCGCACTTTGCTCGCGGATTACGCGGGTCTGTCCGGTGCCGAGGGCGTGCAGGCGCGTTGGGTGAATCGACATGAATCGGATCTGGAGCTGGTCTCGGCCCCGATCGAGCCTGGCCGGCTGCTGCAGGGGCACTTGTGGTCGCGCGCCTTTGCTGCGGTCGCCACGTCCGCGACCCTGACGGCGGAGGGCCGTTTCGACCGATTCCTGGAGCAGTCCGGACTGTCCGACCCGGCGCCGACGGCGCTACGTATTCCGAGCCCGTTTGATTATCCCGCCATCGCCACGTTCGTCGTGCCGCGCATGCGCACCGAGCCTCGCGACGCCGCGGCGCACAGCGAGGAGATCGCCGCGCTGCTGCCCGGCCTGCTCGAACACGACCCCGG
>CAZVMA010000313.1:0-3660 GCA_964628545.1 uncultured Pseudomonadales bacterium
GCGCCTGACCCGCGCCTCATTTACTCTACGCCGATACCGTCTTATCTATAAAAACCAATATCGAAATCGTCTGATGGCTGATTCCGATCCATTTCGACATATCCGCGAGCTCGCCCGCTCGATGATCCCGGGCGCAACCGCGACCACCGAGCCGCTGCCCGCACAACCGTCCCGACCCGGGATTGACGTGCCTGAGGCCAGCACAAAGCTTGCGACGGAAGTGCTTGCGACGGCAGCCGACGACGCCGCGCTTACGCGCCGCCGCGGACGACGACCCGAGCGCGATGACACCACCCGGCGCATGGCAGCCGCGCTGAAGCGCGCGCGACTGCAGAAGGGCACTACCCAGCGTGATCTCGGGCAGCTGATCGGCGTGCCGCAAAGCCACATCTCGAAGATCGAGGCGGGCGCCGTGGATCTGCGGATCTCGAGCCTTGTCGTGCTGGCCCGGGCGCTGGATTTATCACTGGAGTTGAACCCGGCACCCAGCCGCGGCGAGCCGGGCCTGGAGCCAACGCCTCCGTTCGAACCGCTGCCCGCGGGAGACGCGCCCGCGAACCCGTAGCCTGGCGGCCGGAAACAGGCGTCAGCCGAGCGCCGAATCCTCAAACACAAAACCGCCCGGGGTCATGTTGAGGCGATGCCGGGCACCGGGGGCATCCGCGTTCCATGTGTCGTAGCCGGCGTCACCCGTCCACATCGCGACGCGCACTCCGTCTGCCCGTTTGCCGATGCGGGTCTCGTAGATGCGCGGACCGGCGGCCGCAAGGGCGGCAAGCGCTGCGTCGACGGCCTCGAAACGCGCCAGCTGATTCAGCGTCACCCAGGTGGGCGGCGCGAGGTCCACCTCGCCGGCGGCATGCCGATCGAGCGCCGCGCCCGGACTGATCCACGCATGATGCTCGATCTCGCCGCCATCCACGGACACCGCATGCTCGGTGGCCGGCGCCGCGTAGAACCAGGTGGCAAAGCGCTTTGGCGTGCTTGGCGGCGGCGTCCAGTGCGCAAACCAGACGAAGGTGTCCGGTTCCGCCCCAATTCCCGCCTCCTCGCGCGTTTCACGCACCGCCGCGTTGCGCGCGGCCGCGTGCACATCACCGTCCGCCGGGTAGTCCTCCGGATCGATGCGGCCACCGGGGAACACCCACATGCCACCGAACGCGACGGAGGACGTGCGCTTCAGCATCAACACTTCCAGCGCACCATCCCCGCCGGGACGTAACAGCACTACCGTGGCGGCCGGAATCGCGGGCGACCCGCCCTCGCGCGCCGACACATCATCCGCATAGATGTCGTTGCGGTGTTTGCCGCCGTCCTTGTCCATCGACGTCATGGTTCTCTCCCCAGATTCCGCATTCGCTGCCCGACCGAAAGTGTAAGGGCTTGGCGCGGGGTTCGCGCGTGCGTCGTGCGTGCCCGATACGTTGACAGGGCTTCGAAAGCATCGCTACCGTGCCCGGCCGCATCATGGAGTGGACGACGTGGGCAGAGCTTGTTCGAAGGCTTCTCGCCAGCTCTTGCGCCTGATTGCCTGCGCCGCTTTTTGCGGGTGGTGCGCTCACGCGGTGGCGTCCGATACCGTCTGGGATTTACCGACGGCCTATCCTGCATCGAGCTACCACACCGAAAACGCGCAGCGCTTTGCCGCGGCTGCAGCAACCGCCAGCGGGGGCGCGCTGCGAATCACCGTGCATCCGGGGGCGTCCCTGTTCCGCGCGAACGAAATCAAACGCGCCGTGCAGGGCGGCCAGGCAGACGCGGGCGAATTCCTGCTGTCGGCCCACGCCAACGAAAACCCGCTGTTTGGCTTCGATTCCGTCCCGTTCCTGGCCACTGGCTTTGCCGACAGCGCGCGTCTGTGGTCAGCCGCTCGACCAGCCATTACCGAGGCGCTGGCGCGCCAGGGGCTGGAATTGTTGTACGCAGTGCCTTGGCCGCCGCAGGGCCTGTTCAGCCGGCGCCCGATCACCCGCATGGCCGATATGGCGGGGTTGCGGGTGCGCGTGTACAGCCCAGCCACAGCGCGCGTTGCTGAACTGGCCGGCGCTCGCGGCGTTACCATTCAGGCCGCAGAGCTGGCGCAGGCCCTGGCGACCGGCGCGGTCGACGCCAACCTGACCAGCGGCGCCACCGGATACGACACCCGGATCTGGGAAATCGTGCCGAACTTCTACGACGTGCGCGCCTGGATTCCGCTTAACGTCACGGTAGCCAACCGCCGCGCCTTGGCGGCCCTCGATCCGACGACGCGCGCCGCAGTGCAGGCGGCCGCACGAGACGCCGAGAAAGAGGGCTGGCGCGTCGCCGAGTCGCGCAGCGCGTTTTATCTCCAGGCGCTCCGCGACAACGGCATGAACGTCACGGAGCCCGAGCCGGGCTTTGCCAGCGAGCTGCGCGCGCTTGGCGCGACCATGGCTCGGGAATGGCAAGAGGCCAGCGGCGCGGCCGGCGCCGAACTGCTGAAGCGTTATCGCAACAGCGCGCATCCGACGAATCAGCCGGACGCAGCGCCGTGAGCCGTCGACCCATGACTGCGCGCATCACGACTGCCCGGTCGCTCACCAACCGCGCGCTCACTGGGTTGATCCGCTGCGCTGATGCGCTGGCTGCCCTGGCCCTGATAACGCTTTGCGGTCTCGTGCTGGCCGGCATCGCCGGACGCGCGCTGGGCCTGACCCTGCCCGGAATCGACGCCTACGCCGGTTATTGCCTTGCCGCCTGCGGCTTTCTGGCGCTGGCGGGCAGCCTACGGCACGGCGACCAGATCCGTACCGACGTGCTGGTCGCGCGGCTTCCCGAGGGCTGGCGACAGCCGGTGGACCGGTGCGTACGCGTGTTGGCCGCAGTGCTGGCCGTCGGCCTCGCCGGTGCGCTGATCCGCATGGCGTGGCTGTCGGCCGAGTACGGCGACATCTCGCAGGGCATCGACGCCACCCCGCTCTGGCTGCCCCAGGCCGTACTGGCGGTGGGCGCAGTGCTGTTCGCGCTGACGCTGCTGGCAGCCGTCTTCGAGCGAGACAACGCGTGATGCTGACGACTGCGGTGATCCTGCTCGCGGCGCTGGTCCTGTTGCTCGCGAGCGGGCTGTGGATCGGCCTTGCACTGATGGCTGTCGCCGCTCTCGCCATGACCCTGTTCACGGCCCGCCCCCCCGCTGATGCGCTGGCGCTGGCCCTGTGGGGATCCTTGTCAGGATGGACGCTGACCGCCCTGCCGCTGTTTTTGTGGATGGGCGAGCTCCTTGCGCGCTCGCGCCTGGGCGATGGCCTGTTCACGGCGCTGTCGCCCTGGCTTGGCCGCGTACCCGGCCGGCTGCTGCACACCAACATTCTCGGCTGCACGGTATTCGCCACCGTCTCCGGATCGAGCGCGGCCACCTGCGCGACGGTTGGTCGAATGACGCTGCCGGAACTCGAGCGCCTCGGTTACCCGGCGCAACAGTCAGTCGGTACGCTTGCGGGTGCGGGCACCCTCGGACTGCTGATACCGCCGTCGATCATCATGATCGTGTACGGCGTTGCCGCGGACGTATCGATACCGCAGCTGTTCGCGGCGGGCCTGTTGCCCGGACTGCTGCTGGCTGGCGGGTTCATGCTCTACACCGTCATTTGGTCGCTCCGACATCCATCAGCCATTCCCGCGCCCGATCCGACGTCCGCG
>CAZVMA010000314.1:0-3657 GCA_964628545.1 uncultured Pseudomonadales bacterium
AGAGCCTCGACAAGAGCCTCGACAAGAGCCTCGACAAGAGCCTCGACAAGAGCCTACATGACTAGGAATCGATCGCTGGAGCGAAGCGCTCTAAGGTAGGGTGGCGCTGTCGGACGGCGCTACCCTGTCCAGGCTGCTGCGGGAAAGGCCTTACAAAGTCTTCGAACAACACGGAGAATCAGGGCGAGAATGCTGTTCTCGCCGCTCCGTGGAGGCTGAATTTCCGTGCGCCATGCACACCAGAACGCTGAAATGGGCCGCGGCAGGCCAGTTGTGCCAAAGCGGCGGCTCGGGCCGTGTTTGCTCGTCGGTCTTTTGCTGTCCGCGCCGCAAGCGGTGTTTGCGCAAACGGTGGCCCTGGAAGCGCTCGAGACCGAAGAGCTGCTCCTCCTGAATGCCAGCTCGAACACGCCCGAGCTCGCACCGCACGCCGCGCGCAGTTTTCTGAATTCGATCGACTTCCACAAGAAACTCTTCAATTGGAATCCGGCCGATGGGGTGACCGTCGTATTGATGGACTCCAGTGACGCCGGCAGCGCATCAGCCGGCGTTGCGCCGCGCGATTTGGTCGCTTCGCAGGTATCGCCTCCGGACAAATCGTTCGAGCACTTTCTACCCATCGATCCGATGTTCGTGATCATGAACCACGAGATCGCGCACCTTGCGACCTGCGATGCCCATGGGGAGGCGGAAATTGTCTGGCGCAAGATTTTCGCCGGAAAAGTCAAACCGATCGCTGAGCACCCTGAAACAGTGATCTTTTCCTACCTGACTGTGCCACGGGACGCCTCGCCCAGGTGGCAGCAGGAAGGCATCGCATCATTCATGGATACTTGGATGTCCGGGGGTATCGGCCGAGCCCAAGGTGGCTTCGACGAGATGGTTTTTCGGGCGATGGTGCGCGACAACACACCCTTTTACAGCAATCTCGGGCTTGCCTCGGAGGGAACCAAGGTCGATTTCAACACCGGCACCAATGCGTATCTCTACGGAACGCGCTTCATGAGCTATCTCGCTTATCAGTACTCACCCGAAAAGCTCATTGAGTGGTTCCGGCGCGACGCGGGCAGCGAGCGCTACTACGCAGATCAGTTCGAAAGCGTGTTTGGAGAGCCGCTGGAGGATGTCTGGCAGGACTGGATCGCGTTCGAGCAAGAGTTCCAGGCTGAGAATCTCGCATCCGTGCGCCAATTCACCCCGACGGTTGGCCAAAGACTGAGTCAGCAACCGGTCGGTTGGGTGTCCCGCATGTTCGTGGACGAACGAAGCAACGGCTTGGTCGGTGGCTTGATGTATCCGGGTGTGGTTGCGCATCTGGGGGTTATCTCATTGTCGGAGGGCACAGAAACAAACCTCTACGACATCAAGGGACCAGCAAAGTATTCAGTGACATCCACGGCATGGGATTCCGAGGCGCGGCGGCTGTTTTTTGTCGAGGATGATGGACGAAAGCGGGATCTCCGGTATCTGGACCTTGAGACCGGTCGAGTAACACCCCTCTTGGAAAACGCGAGAATTGGCAGCCTTGTTTTCAATCGAAAAGACAAGTCCCTGTGGGGTGTGAAGCACGAAGGCGGAAAAGTCACTCTCGTGGGTATGCTGCCGCCCTATGAAGAGGTCATCGAGCTGTTTCAGGCGCCTTACGGGCAAGCGATATCCGACATGGATATCTCTCCAGATGGGCGATATCTCTCGGCAACGGTGGGTGATATCCAGGGGCATCAGTATCTGCAGGTTTTTCGGGTCAGCGACCTTGTCGACGGCACCTTTGAGGCGGCAGCGCAGTTCGATTTTGGCCGCGCTTTTCCAGAAGGTTTCGTGTTTTCTCCGGACGGGAAATATCTCTTCGGAAGCGCGTATTACACGGGTGTTTCAAACATCTACCGCTTCGAATTGGCTACGGGGGACATGCAGGCGGTGACCAACGCCGAGACAGGTTTCTTCCGTCCCATTCCGCAGGCAGACGGCTCCTTGATCGTCTTCGAATATACCGGGGCGGGATTCATCCCCATTCGGCTGCAAAATACCGAACCGCTCGAGTCGCTGGGCACCATAGACTTTCTCGGTAATGAGCTGGTAAAGCGACATCCAGTGCTGGCCACTTGGGGCGCGGGCGATCCCTCCGAAGTAGATCTTGAATCCCAGGTGAAGAGCCGGGCCGACTATATTCCCTGGCGCAGACTGCAACATGAGTCGTCCTATCTGATGCTCGAGGGCTACAAGGAAAAGGCGGCTTTGGGCTACAGCTTCAACTGGAGCGACCCGGTCCAGCTCAATACCTTGAAGTTGGATCTCAGTTACTCCGCCGATGCGGCGATCGAGAGCAGCGAAAGGCTGCATGTTGATGCCGAGTACACGTACATGGATTGGGGCTTCCGTTACTGGCACAACGACGCGAACTTCTACGATCTTTTCGGTCCGACCGAGCGCAGCCGCAAGGGCGATGCGTTCATCGTGAGTTACGATCATGCGCTGGTCTACGATCCACCGCGCCAACTGGATTTCAGTGCAGACATCGCCTACTACAAGGGGTTGGATACCCTGCCGGCAAACCAGAGTGCGCAAGCAGAGATCGATGAGCTCTGGTCCGGGAGTTTCGGATGGGAGTACACGCACAAGAACAAATCCCAAGGTGCAGCTGTGGACGAGAAGGGCCTGCGCTGGGAGCTGCGCTCGGATGTCGATTACGCGGGGTCCGAACTTTATCCGAAGGTCCACGGGGCGCTCGAGCTGGGTTTCGCTTTGCCCCTGAAGCACGCATCGCTCTGGATTTACAATGCCGCCGGCGCCGCATCTGGCGACCGCGATGAGGTGCTCTCGAGTGTCTATTTCGGCGGCTTCGGCAACAACTACGTCGATAATGGGTCGGTGAAGCGGTATCGCGACTACGACAGCATGCCCGGCTTCGAGATCGGCGAGATCGCCGCCAAGCGCTTCGCGAAGACGCTCGTCGAGTTCAACACCCCGCCCATCCGCTTCGCCGAGGTTGGCACCCCGGCGTTTTATCTTGGCGAGATACAGCCCTCTATCTTCGCGGGCACCCTACTCGCGGAGCCGGGCTCCGCGCGGGAGGAGCGCTATTCCAACGTCGGCGTGCAGCTCGATCTGACGTTCACGGCGCTGCACCGATTGCCGATGACGGTTTCCGTCGGGTACGCCCGAGGCTTCGCCGGCGGGGGCGACGATACAGGGGAGTTCATGCTGTCCCTGAAGGTGCTGTGATGCCGCAGGATTTTCTGCTGCACGCGCCCATCGGGCTCACGCCCGTTCTGCTGTTCCTTGGCGCGCTCGTCTGGTTCGACAGCTACAAGCTGATCGCGTTGAAGACGCTGCTTGGGGCGGTCGCAATCGGCGGGCTGGCGGCGGTAGCGAGTTACTTCGCTAACGATGCGGCGGCCGCTTTGCTCAAGATCGACTTCATCCCCTTTATTCGGTTCGTCTCCCCGGTCATCGAGGAATTGCTTAAGGCGGTGATCCTCGTATATCTAATACGCACCCAGCGCATCGGGTTGCTGATCGACGGCGCGATCATCGGCTTCGCGGTGGGCACTGGTTTTGCCGTGGTGGAGAACCTGTATTTTTTGCTCAACAGCGCCGATCTCTCGGTGCAGGTCTGGGTCATCCGGGGCTTTGGCACCGCCATCATGCACGGTGGCG
>CAZVMA010000315.1:0-3649 GCA_964628545.1 uncultured Pseudomonadales bacterium
CGGCCGCCTTGCCGTGCCGAACCAGATAAATTTTTGGCATACGCTGCCCTTTTGACCCCTGTTCCCTACAATAGCCCGAGCGCTCCTTTGGGGAAATGACGTGCCGAATTCGAACATGGGTCTGTCGTCGGACATGGTGCCCGATACCACCGTCGACGTCCGCGAGGCGTTCGGCATTGATCTGGACCTGCGGGTTCCCGCATTCAGTTCGCGCAGCGATTACGTGCCCGCGGTCGACGCCGACTACCGATTCGATCGCGATACTACGCTCGCCATCCTGGCCGGCTTCGCGCACAACCGGCGCGTCATGGTTCAGGGCTATCACGGCACCGGCAAATCGACGCACATCGAGCAGATTGCCGCACGCCTGAACTGGCCGTGCGTGCGCATCAACCTCGACAGCCACATCAGCCGCATCGATCTGGTGGGCAAGGACGCCATCGTCATTCGCGACGGCAAGCAGATCACCGAGTTCAAGGAAGGCATGCTGCCGTGGGCGCTGCAGCACCCGGTCGCGCTGGTATTCGACGAGTACGATGCCGGCCGCCCGGATGTCATGTTTGTCATCCAGCGCGTGCTGGAGGTTGAGGGCAAGCTCACGCTGCTGGATCAAAACCGCGTGATTGCGCCGCACCCGTTCTTCCGCCTGTTTGCCACCACAAACACCATCGGCCTTGGTGATACCACGGGCCTGTATCACGGCACGCAGCAGATCAACCAGGGTCAGATGGACCGCTGGAGCATCGTCACCACGCTCAATTACCTGCCGCAGGAGCAGGAGACCGAAATCGTGCTGGGCAAGGCGCGTCATTACGCCGGCACCGACGCCGGCCGTCGCACTGTTGCGCGCATGGTGGCGGTGGCGGACCTCACCCGAAAGGGCTTCGTGAACGGCGATGTGTCCGTGGTCATGTCGCCGCGGACGGTGCTGACCTGGGCGCAGAACGCCGAGATTTTCGGCGACGTCGGCTTCGCGTTCCGAGTGACGTTCCTGAACAAGTGCGATGAACTCGAACGACCGATCGTCGCCGAGTACTATCAGCGCTGCATGGGCCAGGACCTGGGCGACGCCACGCGCGGCATCACGCTGAAGAGCGCCTGACGCGCGGCCGCACGCCAAGCCCATGAGCGATACCGAACACCCGCTCGAGCCGTTCCGGCGCGCCACCACGGCCACCATCCGCGCGATCGCGGAAAACGACGAGCTGGAAGTCACGTTCGGGCAGGGCCCCGCGGTAATGCGCGGCAACAAGCTGCGCGTGCCCCTGCCGAATCTGGGCGCCAGCCCGGAAGAGATCGACGCTGTGCGCGGCATGGGCGACGCCTTCGCGCTGCGGCTGCGCCACCACGACCCCGAGGTGCATCGCAAGCGCTCGCCGCTGGGTGGCCCGGCGGAAGAAATGTTTCAGTGGATCGAAGACGCGCGTATTGCGTCCATCGGCGCACTGCGCATGGAAGGCGTTGCGCGCAACATGGACGCCTCGCTCGAGCTGCAGTGCCGTCAGGCGGCGTTCGACACCATCACCGTTGAATCGGAGGCCCCGCTCAGCGTGGCCGTAGGGCTGCTGGTGCGCCAGCGCCTCACCGGGCGCCCGCTGCCGCCATCGGCCGAGAACGTGGTGCACTTCTGGCGCGATTATGTGGACGAGCACGCCGGCGCCGACATCGAGCGCCTGCGCGAGCACATTCACGACCAGAATCGCTTCGCCGACGTGTGTAAGCGCATCCTGCGCGACCTCGGGCTTGAGGTCGAACTCGACGAGCCGCCGGAAAGCGAAGAGTCTCAGGACGAGATCGAGAACGTCGAGGAAGGCGCCGAGTCCGACTCCGAGTCGACGCCGGAGGACGTGAACCTCGACGACGCCATGGCCGACGAGAGCATGGACGGCGACTCCACCCAGATGGAAATGGACGCCGACGTCGATTTCGACGAGGAAGGCGCAGAAGCCGACCCTGATGACGCCCCGGCGCCGGCGCCCGATGACGCCGGCCGTATTGGCCTGGGTCGGGAATATCAGGCCTTCACCACCGCATTCGACGAAACCGTGCGCGCGGAGGAGCTGTGCGACCCGGACGAGATGGTGCGCCTGCGCGCGGTGCTCGATCAGCAGCTGGTTACGCTGCAGCACGCGACCGCTCGGTTGGCCAACCGCCTGCAGCGCAAGCTGATGGCCAAGCAAAACCGCACCTGGGAGTTCGATCTCGAAGAGGGAATGCTGGACAGCGCCCGGCTGCCGCAAATCATCATCGACCCGATGAACCCGCTCGCGTTCAAGCAGGAAAAGGAGATGAAGTTCCGCGACACGGTGGTGTCGCTCTTGATCGACAGCTCCGGCTCCATGCGCGGCCGGCCGATCACCATCGCCGCCATGTGCGCAGATATTCTGGGTCGTACCCTCGAGCGCTGCTCGGTGCGGGTCGAGATTCTGGGTTTCACCACGCGCGCATGGCGCGGCGGGCAGTCGCGCGAGCAGTGGATCGCGGCCGGTAAGCCGGCGAGCCCGGGGCGGCTGAATGACGTCCGTCACATCATCTACAAGGCGGCGGACGATACCTGGCAGCGCACCCGACGCAATCTCGGGCTCATGATGCGCGAGGAGCTGCTGAAGGAGAACATCGACGGCGAGGCGCTGATCTGGGCGCATAACCGGCTGGTGACGCGCCACGAGCAGCGCAAGGTGCTGATGGTGATCTCGGACGGTCTGCCGGTCGACAACTCCACGCTGCTGGTGAACCCCAGCAATTATCTCGAGCAGCACCTCAAATACGCGATCGACATGATCGAGAACCGATCGCCGGTCGAGCTGATCGCCATCGGCATCGGCCACGATGTCACGCACCACTATCGGCGCGCGGTCACCATTACCGACGCGGAGCAGCTGGGTGGCGCCATGACCGACCAGCTCGCATCCCTGTTCGACATCGCGCGCTAGGCGCCCCAGCCGGGGCCGTCGCTCGCGCTTGCAAACGACGGCTCGGCCCATGCGGGCGCCGGTGGCCCCGTCCTCAGCCGATCACCTCCATCCGCTGAATATCCGGTGCACCGGCCATCAGACCGGCGAACTTGCGCCCTGCCGCGCGGAAGTGGTCTGACTTGCCGTGCGCCTCGATGGCGGCGGCGTCGGTGTAGAGCTCCATCACCACATACTTGCCCGCGCTGTCCTTGCACAGCGTATACAGGCTGTTGCCGGGTTCGTTCGCCCGCACCTCTGCGATCAGGCCGAGCATCACCTGCTCGAATTCCGCTTCCTTACCCTCCGCCACGTTCAGTTTCGCGACGATGCCAATGGCCATGGTGTGTCCTCCCCAAATGGAATGTCATGAAGCGCAAGATCGGCGCGGTCGGCGCTTGGCCCTCGGTACGCGCGCCTGAATCCGAGGATAACAAGGTCGTGAGTTGGTCGCCGCTGCCGCGAATGATTCGTCAATAAAAATACTGTGTTAATCAACCAAAATGCCTAGAACGCCAGCAGGCACGTCTGTATCGTCGTGGATACCCGCAATTTGTATCAATCTGCTTCATTCTCGATTGACTTTAAATCTATACATCGTTTTAGTACGCGCGCCGAACCGGGTGGGTAGCGCCTTGCGCTGTCCGGTTCATTGTTGTTTGAGGGGATCAACATCAATGACTATCCCGGGCCATTCC
>CAZVMA010000316.1:0-929 GCA_964628545.1 uncultured Pseudomonadales bacterium
ACCCGCGCGGCCTTGCCTGCCCCGGGGCGGGCGCGAGGGCCCGCCCCGGCGTGGCCTTGCCTGGCGGGCACGAGGGCTTGGCCTCCGAAGGGCGAGGGCGACGGCGAGGCTCGCTTCTCTGCGGGTTTCGAGGGCGCCGCAGCGGGGTGAATGGAGGGGTGTGGGCGGGTGTGTGGGAAGTGGCGGGGGTGAGTGATGTTTTCGCTGTATGATGACTCTGGTGTATCGGGATTGTCGCGTCGTCGGGAGTGGCTGCGTGTGGGTGGTCTGAGCGCGGCGGGTTTGTCGTTGTCGGCGCTGCTGGGTTCGCGGTGTACGGCGGGCGGTGTGACCGGTGCGTCTGGTGCGGTGTCAGCCTTTGGCGGGGAGCTGGGTGCGTCATTTGGTCGGGCGAAGAGTGTAATTTTTCTGTGGCTGCAGGGAGGTCCGCCGCAGCATGAGACATTTGATCCGAAGCCGGAGGCTCCGCTGGAGATTCGTGGTCCGTTTCGGCCGATCAGCACGAGCGTATCGGGGGTGCAGTTCAGTGAGTTACTGCCGCGGACATCACGATATGCGGATCGTCTGGCGGTTGTGCGTTCGATGTCGACGAAGGATGACAATCACGATGTCAGTGGGTACTGGCTGCTGACGGGATATCCGTATTTGACGGGCAGTGCGCGGCAGATCAAGCCGACGGACTGGCCGTATTTTGGTTCGATCATCAAGATGCTGAAGCCGAGCGAGCGGCTTCCTGCGCTGACATCGGTGTGGCTGCCGGATGTGATGCGATTGAATGACAATGTGACTCCGGCGGGGCAGACGGCCGGATTTCTGGGTCCGCAGTGGGAGCCTGAGCGTTTTGTGGGTGATCCGGCCTTGCCGGCCTATGAGATTGAGGGGTTGACAGCGCGGGAGGGTCTGGATCGTCTGCGGATGGATCGTCGTCG
>CAZVMA010000316.1:939-1687 GCA_964628545.1 uncultured Pseudomonadales bacterium
AGTTTGAGTCACAGCTGGGTCGGCTGGAGAGTACTGGTCGTGTGGGTGCATGGGACCGTCTGAATCAGCAGGCATTTGATCTGATCACATCCGGTGCAGCGCGGGCGGCATTTGATCTGAGTCAGGAGCCGGACAGTGTGCGTGATCGGTATGGGCGATATACGTGGGGTCAGTCAGTATTGCTGGCGCGGCGACTGATTGAGGCGGGGGTGCGGCTGGTGCATGTCAACTGGGCTCGTGATCCTGGTGACAACGCGGTGGACAATCCGCTCTGGGATACTCATGCACTGAACGCGGATCGATTGCAGGACAATCTGTGTCCGCAGTTTGATCCGACGTTTGCGGCGCTGATGGATGATCTGACGGAGCGGGGGCTGCTGGATGAGACGCTGGTGGTGGTGATGGGCGAATTCGGAAGGACTCCGAAGATCAACGCGAACGGTGGTCGGGATCACTGGGGGCATGTGTTCAGTTTTGCGATGGCGGGTGCCGGGATTCGTGGTGGTCAGGTGATTGGTGCCAGTGACAGGAACGGGGCGTATCCCGCAACGACTCCGGTGACCGGCGGCGACTTTACCGCGACGCTGTTTCATCTGCTGGGGATTGATTCGACGGGTGTCTTTCATGATCGTGAGGGTCGTCCGCATCCGCTGACTAAGGGGGAACCGATTGCGGGGATGCTGGGAGAGTGTGAGGCGGTATCGCTGCAGGTTGCGGAGGGTGATCCAACCTTTGTGCCTCGGTTTGA
>CAZVMA010000316.1:1697-3229 GCA_964628545.1 uncultured Pseudomonadales bacterium
GGGTGATGCCATTCTTGTTGATACCCGGGCGCATCGCCTGCTGTTCGACACGGGTTTTCGAGAGTCGTTGCCACTGGTGTCTGTGGAGCCGACGAGTCGTGCGAAGGGCTGGCGTGCGTGGTCGCAGTCGGGTCTGTCGGTGGTGAAAGGTGCGGGTGTGTGTGAGTTTGTGTTGTTGGCGGGAGGGGAATCAGGGGGTGGACTGCTGCCGGCGGGGTCACGATGTTTGTTATCGCAGGAGATTCGCAATGCGCGAGGCGGGCAGTATGGGCTGAGGGTGTGTGCGGGGGCGGAGTCAGCGGATGCGGAGTGGCAGCGGCGTGTGCTGGAGGGGTTTCGGTTTCGCCTGGTGCTGTATCGATTTCAGAACATGCAGAAGGATCCGCGGGCGATTCAGGAGCTGGCATCGGTGGAATTTCGTCCTGAGCCGGGCGATGTGCGTGAATTTGTGCTGGAGCGTTTTCTGGGCTCGACGACTCCGGGTGCGAATTTTTCGATTGGCTGCGGTCTGGGCGTCCTGATTGTGGCGGAGTCGACGCGTGCTGTGGAGGTGGGAGCCGGGTCGGGTGGTGTGCTGCTGCGGCTGCACGGTGTGGAGCTGAGTTTTAGTCCGCGGCAGCGGGACGATACGGTGACGGTGTGAGTGGTGTGATCTGGCTGCGTATGCTGCGATGGCTGCTGCTGGTGCTGCACTGGGACGGAGTGTTGCCGCTGCTGGTGTGGAGTGTGCCGGGTGTGCTGCAGGAGTTGTTTCCGGGGCGGCGAGGTGTGGTTGAGTTTTCTGCTGTTGTGTTTCCGATTGTGGTGTTTGGGTGGCGTTATCGCGTGGGTTTGCGGGTGATTGCGGAGAATGCGTGTGGCGGTGCTGTGCGGCGGCTGCAGCGGCGGGTGTTTTTTGTGGGGATTTTTGTGCGGGTGCTGGTGGATGCGGTGGTGATGCTGAGTTGTCTGATGCCGGCAGCCGCAGCGGGTGGAGTGTGGCGTGAGATGCTGATACCGCTGGGGATCTATGTTGCGGCGATGCTGGTGGCGATGTATCCGGGCGGGATTCGGCGGGTGGTGTGACGTGGTGTGGCGGGAATTTCCGAAACGGCGGTCGTCGATTGCCTGTTGAATTTTCGCAACATGTCGGCAAGTGCGACACAAGTCGCTGCGGTTCGCCCTGATCCGCGTGAATTTTCATTGATTTCCGGCAGGAATTCTGATTTCGGGGGCCGGATCCGGGCGGAAAAGTCACTTGCCTGTTTCCAACGGGGTATTCAGCCGATAGACTTGGTACTGCTGCAGCCCTTGCGGCGCGAAGTTCGGGTTGTTTTCAGCCTGAGTTTCGGCGTTGTTTGAATCTTCGTGTTTGGGCTCCTGCCCTGCCCCATCCTGCCTCTGCCCTGCCCTGTTTTGCCACCGGAGTGTTCCTGCATGCTGACATTTAACGGTCCGGTACGTACGTTGTGCAATGGCGTTTCGCGGCGGGACGTGCTGCGACTGGGCACATTGTCGGTGGGTGGTTTAAGTCTGCCGCAGCTGCTGCGAGC
>CAZVMA010000316.1:3239-3601 GCA_964628545.1 uncultured Pseudomonadales bacterium
CAGGACATGTATGACCTGAAGATGCAGGCTCCTGCGGAGATTCGGGGCGAATTTCAGCCGATTGCGACGAACGTGCCGGGGATTGAGATTTGCGAGCACATGCCGCGACTGGCGGGGATCATGGATTTGTGTGTGCCGCTGCGTTCGGTGTATGGATCGCCGGACGGTGATCATGATTCATTTATCTGTTACACGGGGCGTTCCAGGCGTCAGCAGCCTCCGGGTGGCTGGCCGTCTTTTGGTTCGACGATTTCGCAGTTGCTGGGTCCGCGGAACGCTGCTGTGCCGCCGTTTGTGGGTTTGTCACCGGACACTGGTCATCCGCCGTATGGTTCACCGGGTCAACCGGGATTTCTGGGCAT
>CAZVMA010000317.1:0-3598 GCA_964628545.1 uncultured Pseudomonadales bacterium
CTCGTCGTCCTTCATGCGCAGCATCAGGTTATCGCGGGTGACACCGGCATTGTTCACCACGATCAAGGGCGCGCCAGGACCGGCTTCCAGTGCCGCGTACAAGGCAGCGACAGATGCTGTTGACTCGATCCGCAGCAGCGCCCCCTGCCCGCGATCGCCGAGCTTCGCGGTGATCGCGTCTACGCCCGCAGCCGTGGTCGCGGTGCCAATGACGTGACAGCCGTCCTCGGCCAGCCGGGCGGCGATGGCCAGACCGATGCCGCGCGAGGCGCCGGTGACCAGCGCGACGGCCCGTGAGCCATCACGTTGCGCGCCCAGCGATGGGCTTTGCAGCGCGTCGGTCATGACGCCGCTCCGCCGTCCGCCAGCGCGGACTGCAAGCCCTCGAGACTGCCGAGCGCAACGCCATCAATATCGCGCTCGATGCGCTTGACCAAGCCGGACAGCACGCGCCCGGGGCCGCACTCCGCAAGCCGGGTCGCGCCCGCTTTCGCCATGGTCTGCACGCAACGGGTCCACAGCACCGGGCTGGCGATTTGAGCCAGCAAACGCGATCGCACGCCAGCGACGCTGTCGGCAATTACCGCGTCGACATTCTGTACTACGGGAATGGTCGGCATGCGGATAGCAACGGCTTCCAGATCAGCCGCGAAGGCATCCTGCGCCGGCCGCATCAATGCGCAGTGGAACGGGCCACTGACCGGCAGCGGAGTGGCGCGCTTCGCGCCGCGCGCCTTGCACGCCTCAATTGCGCGCGCGACGCCCGAGGCTGTGCCAGCAATCACCACCTGGCCCGGTGCGTTGTAGTTGGCAGCGGAGACCACCTCGTCGATCGACGCGCACGCGGCTTCCACGCCATCGTCATCCAGACCCAGAATGGCGGCCATCGCGCCCTCGCCCTGAGGCACTGCGGCTTGCATGAGCTGACCGCGCCGATGCACCAAACGCACGGCGTCGACGAACGCGATCGCATCAGCCGCCACCAGCGCGGAGTACTCGCCGAGACTGTGCCCCGCGAGCACGGCGGGCATTGCGCCGCCGGACGCGAGCCATACGCGCCAAACTGCGATGCTGGCGGCCAGCAAGGCAGGCTGGGTGTTTTCGGTGCGAACCAGCTCCGAGTCGGGGCCGGTGGACACGATCTCCCAAAGCGGACGACCGATCGCGTCGCCCGCCTCGTCGAATGTGGCCCGAACAACGGGATGGCGCTCTGCCAGATCACCAAGCATGCCAACCGATTGCGATCCCTGACCGGGAAACATGAATCCCAGAGCCATCTGGCACTCCTTCTCTTTACACGCCGCTATGTCCGCCCGATGCGGATCACCTGTACCCCAAGCGAGCCACCAATCCGGCTTCGACTTCGTGGACGGCTTCCTGCACCGCGCTCGCAAAACCCTCCTGATCGGCAGCACCGTGGCTCTTCACGACCACGCCCGCAAGTCCAACCAGGGAGGCGCCATTGTAGCGCTCCGGGTTCAGCTCGCGCCGCAGACTTCTGATGCGGGTGCGCGCCATCGCCAGGCCGGCCTGCTCGATAAGACCGATTCCCTCGAACGACCGCCGGAGCAGTTGTCCTGCCATCCAGGCCGCACCTTCCATCGCCTTCAGCGCGATATTGCCCGCGAAACCGTCAGCCACAACCACGTCAGCTTCACCGCGAAACAGCCGATTCGCCTCGATGAAGCCCGCATAGCTGAAGCCGGAATCGTTCTTGAACAGCTCGGCCGCCGCGCGGATGTGGGCAGGACCCTTGGTGGGCTCGGTACCGATGTTGAGCAGCGCCACGCGCGGAAACGAAACGCCGCCCACAGCACGCGCAAGCTCCGCCCCCATGCGCGCGAACTGAACCAGTTCCTGCGCCGTGCACTCCAGGTTGGCGCCAAGATCGAGCATCCAGAAGGGCCCGGCCACGCCCTGCATGGCCTTGCAGATGGCTGGCCGATGCACGTCGGGCAGAGGCTTCAGGGAGCGGCGCGCAAGCGCCATAAGGGCGGCGGTATCCCCGGCGCTGACGACGGCGTCGGCCCGGCCCGCCGCGACCTCTTCAAGGGCCCGTCGCATGGAGGTATCGGGCCTATGGCGCAACACGTCGTTGAGGGGTTCGCCGGGCAGCAGCCGGTCATACGCGGGGACGATAACGGGCTGGGATCGAGCGGCGTCGGGGCTGTCGTCAAAAACGCCGTCTACGCCCGCACGCTGCAGTTCCGCAGCAATGACAGCAGGGTCGCCAACCAGCCTGAGGTGCGCTTGCCCGAGCAGGGCGAGTGCGCCCGGAACAGTGACGGCCGCGCCCTGATCCCCTCCCATCGCATCGATGGCGATGCGGGGTCGGGCCGGGTTCAAGGGCGCATGCCTGCGGCGGCAGGCCCGATCAGTCGCGGGATTCGATCACCTTCTTGCCGCGATAAAAACCGTCGGCGGTGATGTGATGACGGCGATGGGTTTCTCCCGAAGTCGGGTCGACCGACAATGCCGGGCCCGACAGCGCATCGTGTGACCGACGCATATCTCTGCGGGAACGGGACTTCTTGTTCTGCTGAACAGCCATGACGGCCTCCTGATCACGAATCGGCGCGCTTCAGCGCCGCCAAGACACCAAACGGGTTATGCCCGGCATTTGGTGATGTTTCAACGTTCTCTTCTGCGCCGGCATCAACCCCTTCGGCCGGGAATGACACGGCAGGCGCGTGCGGGCACGGCAGAGCCTCGCACAGACGCTCTGGCAGCACCAGCAACAGTTCGTCTTCGACGATATCGCCGATGGCCACCGAGTCGCCCTCTACCGTCAGCACCTCATGCCGCTCCGCGGCGGCCTGCGCAGCAGGCCCTTCCGGCAGCATGCACAGGTCAAAACTGACATCGAGTAGGTGAGGCCGCTCGCCGAGACAGCCTTGGCAGGTGGCAGTCACCATCTGCTTCGCGTTACCTGTCACCCAGGGCCGGCCCTGACCATCCATTCGAAACGCCAGCGTAACCGCCAGTGGGCCTAGCGCGGGGGCTTCCGCCTCAAGCCGCGCCAGCGAGCCGCCCGGAATCTGCCGTTCTATCCGCCCTTGCTGTCGGGCAAGCGCCGAAAAGGACAGCTGGTCGTCGATGGGGGTTGCCATGGCGCGCGCATCTTAAGTACCGGTTCCGTTCAAGTAAAGCTGCAGTCGAATCGGCATTCTTATTGGCCGTCTTGTCGACGGGGACATCCGCGCAATCATGGCTCGGTCATAATGAATCAGATATCAGGAGCGCCCATCGATGGATCGACCCCTCATTCTCGCTTCGACCTCGCGCTACCGAGCCGAGCTGTTGCAGCGGCTCGGCCTGCCCTTCCGAGCGGAAGCGCCCGGCACGGATGAAACCCAGGCGGCCGGCGAGCCGCCGGCCGATCTCGTGCAGCGCCTCGCCGCAGCCAAGGCCCGCGCCGTGGCCATCCGCCATCCGGACGCGCTTGTGATCGGCTCCGATCAGGTTGCCGCCTGCGGGGCCTTGACCCTCGGCAAACCCGGCACAGCGAGCAACGCGGAAGCGCAGCTGACCCTGCTGTCGGGCAAGACCGTGACCTTTTTCACCGGAATTTGCCTGATCGACACCGCAAACGGTCTCT
>CAZVMA010000318.1:0-3583 GCA_964628545.1 uncultured Pseudomonadales bacterium
GTCAGCGGGCCCCGAGCCCCTGTCGGCCCAGGCATCGCAGACGACTTCACTGCTGAAGCCGAACCTGGCTTGGAGGTCGGATTTGGTTCTGAGGCCGCACCGGCAGCTCTGCGCCGCGCGTCCCGGCAAATCCGCGCGTCGGACCCGTATCCCTGGGGTGTTGATGCGTTTGCGCGGTGTCCCGTTCGGGATGGCGGTGATGTCGCGCCGTTCAGCAACAACCTGACGGAACAGCAGCCAGCCGGCCATCAGCGTGCGGAACGCGAGATCGATGAACACGCGTCGTCGCTGCTTGCGGACGGCCATCGATTGGTGACGTTGGGTGGCGACGCTGACATCACACTGCCGCTGCTCGCGGCGCATGCGCGGGCGCACGGTGGGCCGCTGAGCCTGATCGCGTTTGGCGCCCACCCGGAGCTGTTTGACGTTGCGTCGGCGGCGGGATCGATCCACCCCGAACGTTCGCTTCGCGTGGGCGTGCGCTCAGGGGTCCCCGGGGGGCGGGAAACGCTTTCGGCGGACTGGCTGCTGCAGCAGGGTTCGGCGGCGACGCTGGCACGCATTCGGGAACGTGCGGGTGTCGGCCCCGTCTACGTGTCCTTCAACGTTGATTGCCTCGATCCGGCGTTCGCGCCGGGTACCGGCATGCCCGTGGTGGGAGGGGCTTCGACCGCACTGGCGCTGGCGCTGATACGCGGTCTCGGCATGCTCGATCTGGTCGGCGCAGACGTGGTGGGGCTGGTGCCCGGCCGTGACCACGGCGAGATCACGGCCCTTGCTGGCGCCCAGTTCGCCCGCGAGCTCAGTGGCCTGATCGCGCTGCGCCTCAGCGATCGTGCACACGTACCATGAGTTCGGTGTAGCCCTTCACGAACGCAGACAACGTCCGCTTCGGTTCGGCGACCACCTCGACCATACGAAATCGCTGCATGATCTCCTCCCACAACACCCGCAGCTGCATCTCGGCGAGGCGATTGCCCATGCAGCGGTGCAGGCCGAAGCCGAAGGACAGATGCTGGCGCGCATTTCGGCGATCGATCACCAGATCGTTCGGGCGCTCAAACACGCGCTCGTCGCGGTTGCCGGAGACGTACCACATCAGCAGCTGGTCGTTCTTGCGAATGGTCTTGCCGCGTAACTCGGTATCCTCGTTGGCCGTACGCCGCATGTACGCGAGCGGGGTCTGCCAGCGGATGATTTCGGACACCATGTTCGGGATCAGCGCGGCGTTCGCGCGCAGCTTGTCGTACTCTGAGGGAAACTGGTTCAGCGCCAGCACGCCACCGCTGATCGAGTTTCGGGTCGTATCGTTACCGCCCACGATCAGCAGGATCAGATTGCCGAGGAACTCGAACGGCTGCATGTTCTTCGTCTCTTCGCCGTGCGCCAGCATCGAGACAAGATCGTTGCCGGGCTGCCGCTTGCGGGCTTCCCACAGGCCGGTGAAATAGGCGAGGCACTCCAAGAGCTCCGCTCGGCGTTGCTCTTCGGATTCGATGATCGTGCCCGGCGCCGCCGTAGCCACGTCCGACCAGCGCGTCAGCTTGCGGCGCTCCGCGAACGGGAAATCGAACAGCGTGGCCAGCATCTGCGTGGTGAGCTCGATCGAGACGTGCTCGACCCAGTTGAACTCGGTGCCGCGAGGCAGGTTGTCGAGTATCGCGCACACGCGCGAGCGGATCAGCCCTTCCATATTCGCCAGGTTGCGGGGCGCGACCACTGGCGCGACCGTGGCGCGCTGTACGTCGTGCTTCGGCGGATCCATGGCGATGAACATCTGGATGCCGAGCGCCCCCTCCGGCAGCGGCGCGCCGACCGGCAGGCCCAAGGTGATGCCGTGCGCCGAAGAAAAGCGCTCGTGATCGCTGTCGACGGCCTTGATGTCTTCGTACCGGGTCAGCGACCAATAGCGCCCGGTTTCCGGCAGCTCGTTCAGATGCACGGGGTCTTCGTCCCGCAACCGCTGGAAGAAACCCCAGTGCGCGTTCTCCTGGAACAGGCGCGGCCAGATGGGATTGATGTCGGCCAGCGGCACCGCTGCCGGGTCCGGCAGGGTGGCCGGCAGATTATCGTTGAACCCGGGACGCAGCGGCATTTTCGCGGCGTCGGACGCGCTCGCCGTGGCGTTGGTGGCAGTATGGGGCTGGCTCACGGGGATCTCCTTCCCTCTGCGGGTCGTTCTCTGCGGGTAGTTGTCGCGACTGCGGTGGTAGATGCGGGTGAACGGCTCTGCGGTGTCCGCATGCCGCGAGCCGAATCGCGGCCGGCGGTTGCGTTTCTGTCGTGCCAAGTACGAACAAGACGGTACACTTTTATCGGTCAACGCGCGATACGGGGTCTCGGCTTCGGTAACGTGCAGGCGCGTCGACGGTGCCAGCCGGTACGTTGTGCTGCACCCGACCCACTGCCGGCAAGACAGCCGTAGAGAGAGCCATAATGAGCCGCACCCCCGACACCGACATTCTGCCGCACGCGGACTACCGCAGCTCGCATCTCGCCGAGGGCGAGGCGTATCACGCCAAGTTCGAGCAGCAGATCTACCGTGCCCTCATGTGGGAACTCGAGCGGGAAACCCTGACGCAACTGCTCGCCGAGCGAACCGATCGGGCCACCTGCAGGTTGCTCGACTTCGCCTGCGGCACGGGTCGGGTGCTGGCCGCGCTGGACCCGCAGGTGGCCCACGCGACCGGCGTCGATATCAGCGCCTCGATGTTGAGCGTGGCCGCGCGCATTGCACCCGGCGCCGAGATCGTCTGCGCGGACATCACGCGCGACCCGGTGCTGGATTCGCGCCAGTTCGACGTCATCACCGCATTCCGTTTTTTCCCCAATGCCGAGCCGGCCCTGCGCGAGGAAGCGATGGCGAAGCTGGCCGGGCTGTTGGCGCCGGGCGGCTGGCTGATTATCAACAACCATCGGCGGCGCGGCAGCCTGAAGCATCGGGTGCGGCTATTGCGCAGCGCGATTGGGCTCGCCAAGGGCAAAGACATGCACACCATGTCGGATGACGAGGTGGCTGCGCTGGCGGCGCGCCATGGCCTCCGAGTCCACGGCACCCGTACCGCGGGCATCTTGCCGGTGCTGAAGGAGCGACGTCCGTTTCTGCCTCGGGTGCTGCTCGCGCCGCTGGAGCGCTGGACAAGCGGTCTCCGCGCGCTCGAGCACCTTGGCTCCCACCGCATCTATGTGCTCGCCGCGCCCGCGGCTGGCGAGGGAACGCGCTCGGCATGATCATCGAGCTGGTCGGTCCGCCGGGCAGCGGCAAGACGGTAGCCGCCAGGCGCGTGATCGAGCTGCTCCGCGTCCGCGGGCTTGATGTCGTGGGCTACGACGAGCTGGAAGCTCACCGCGATGCACAGGGCGACCGCCATCTGAACCGGCTGGGGCTGATGGCCTGCTGGCGACGCCTGGCGCCGCTGCGATTGGCCTGGCCGGACACCGTTCGGCAGGTGCTGAGGCTGATCTGGCTGCACCGCGCCCTGGGCCGCAAGCGCTTGCGCAAGGCGCGTCGGCCGCTGACGCACTGGGCGATGTCGCGCGATCTGGCGGCCGCCTTTCCGGGGCGCGTGATCGTGCTGGATGA
>CAZVMA010000319.1:0-3579 GCA_964628545.1 uncultured Pseudomonadales bacterium
TTTACAGACGGCATTTTTGACCGCCAACCGAGCCACCATTTTGTGTTGGGTAGGGTAGGAGCGGGCAAGGTGTACAAATTGGGCGCGTCGCCGGTCGCAGCCCACGAAAGTGCCGGTTACCGGCACCACGCCAGCCTATCTGGAGATACGGGAGTGGCGCATCGCGGCGGGGCGAGTGTTCAACAGCAACGAGATGCGCAGCGGCCGACCCGTCTGCGTACTCGGGGATACGCCCCGAAAAGAGCTGTTCGGTGCGCTGCCGGCGGTCGGCTCAAAAATTCGCGTGCAAACCACGCCCTGCGAAGTGATCGGCGTGCTCGAAAGCAAGGGTCAGAGCGCGTCCGGGCAGGATCAGGACGATGTGGTGTTGATGCCTATTCAGGCCGCACAGCGCCGCCTGCTCGGCAGCGACGACGTGCAGATGATCGTGGTGTCCGCCGCCTCAGCGGAGCTGGTGCCGCGGGTGCAGGAATCGATCCGCACGCTGATGCGAGAGCGCCGCAAAGTGCGCCCGGACGACGAGGACAACTTCGTCATCCAGAATCTCGACTCGATCATGACGCTGGTGCGCAACACCACCGGTCTGCTCACGGCCGGACTGTCGGCCATCGCCGCCATCAGCCTGCTGGTGGGCGGCATCGGCATCATGAACATCATGTTGGTGTCCGTCACCGAGCGCACACGCGAGATCGGCATCCGTCTCGCCATCGGCGCGCTCGAGCGTGAGGTACTGGCCCAGTTTCTGATCGAGGCGCTGCTGCTGTCCTGCGGCGGCGGCTTGATTGGCGCACTGCTGGGGCTCGCGGCCGCCGCCGCTGCCACCGCGCAGTTCGATGTGCCGTTCGTGTTCAGTCCGTCGGTGGTGCTGATTGCGTTCGGCTTCTCCGCCGCCGTCGGCGTGATCTTCGGGCTCATGCCGGCCCGACGCGCGGCGCGGCTGGATCCGATCGAGGCGCTGCGCCACGAGTAGCGCAGGCCCACCTTGCTGCATCTGCGGGTCGACGTCAGCCGCCCAAGAATCGTCGAGGATTGTCCACAAACAGCCGGCGAATGGCCTGAGGGCTCGCACCCTGCTCGAGTAGATCCGGAATGACGTGGCGCTGGATATAGAGATACTGGTCCGGATTGCGCTTGGTGAACTCGTGCACGTCCGGCAACGTACCGTCCGGTCGCTCGTTGTGCACATGCAGACAGATGCAGTCGTGCGACGGCAGCAGTCGGGCACCGTAACCCAGGTCCATCAGCGCCTTCAGCGTCACCGTGCGCATATGCGGGCTCACCAGCCGACCGGGATAGCGGTCGAGCCCGAGCCAGCAGCCTTGATCGAGAATCCATTGCAGGTATTCGAGATCGGTGGTGTCGTTCGAATGGTCGATCTTGACTCGAGTGAGGTCGACGCCCTCCTCCCGGAAAATCTCGATCTGACGCCGCGCAACCTGGCCCGTGGGATACGAGTGCACCATGATCGGCACGCCGGTCTCGCAGTGCGCGCGCGCCACCGCCCGCGCCATGGTCTCGAGCGGCGGGGTCACGCCCTCGAAATCGGCCGCGCACTTGAGAAGCCCCGCCCGAATGTCGGTGCCGCGAAACCCTTCGCGGATGTCGCGCACGAATTCTCGCGCCATCTGGTTCGGGCCAACGCCCTGCAGAAAGCGCGGCACATCGAGCCACCAGCCGGTGACGTTGATGATGTTGACGCCGGAGCCTCGCGCCACCTCAGCCAGCAGCGGGGCATGGCGCCCGAGATCGAAGGTAGTAGCGTCCACGATGGTGTCGATACCGGCGGCCTTGGCGCGCGTCAGCGCGGCAATGGCTCGGGCCTCGCGCTCGGGCCCGAGGAGGTCGGGGTAGCTGGTATAGAGCCCGCTTGCCGCCACCATCACGTGCTCGTGCATCAGCGTATAGCCGAGCGCATCGGCCGAGATCGGCCCGAGCACCGTGTTGACCATCGTCTTTGTCGTCATGCCCCGCTTACCCCTTCTTCTGCCTGCAGTACCCCCGAGGCGACCAACCCGGCAACGGCCCTGGCGTCATACCCCAGCCATTCCGCGAGCACGGTTTCGTTGTGTTCGCCCCGATGCGGGGCCGGACCGCGCACGCCGCTTTGCGCCCGGGAAAACCGGTACGGCGACTGCACCACTGGACGCGTGCCGCCGGCGCGGTCGTCGATGTCGACGATCGATTGTCGATGCTGGACTGTAGGCTGCGCGCGCAGGTCTTCCGCGCCGCGCACCTCGCCCCAGGCGACATTCATTCGCGCCATGACCTCGGCCACCGCCGGCCAGGTCTGCAGGGTCGCCATGAAGGCGCGTGCGGCAGTCTGTCTTCTGGCAACACGTTCAGACACCGGCTGCTCCGGGCGCGCCGGATCCTGAAGTCCGCAGTGCTGCACCAGGAGCCGCCAGAACACGCGAAAATCGGACGACACCAGCACGTCACCGGCGCCGGTGGTGTAGGTGTCGTTCGGCAACGGCGCGGTGGCCTCCGATCCCTCGAGGTCGTACTGGACCTGGTCATCGGTGACCAGCGTGGCGTCGATCATCGCCATGTCGATATGCTGGCCCGAACCGGTACGGCCACGCTGAATCACGGCCGCGAGCACCGCGACCAGGCCGTGCAGCGACGCGTTGGTGTCGGCCACGGACAAGGGCAGATCCCGCGGCGGGGTGCCGCCCCGACGCATGGCCCGGCGCATCAAACCCAGCTCCGCGTGAATCACCGGGGCATAGGCCGGACGCTCTGATTCTGGACCACCCTGCCCGAACCCGGAGATGGAGAGCATGATCAGACGCGGATTCGCCGCGGCCAGGGTCGGGTAGCCAAGCCCGAGCCTGGGCATGACGTCCGGCCGGTAGTTCTCGATCAGGATATCCGCCGCTCGCACCAGATCCAGCATCAACTCCACCGCGCCCGGCGCCCGCAGGTCGACGCAGATATTGCGCTTGCCGACGTTCTGCTGGTGGTAGTAGCCAGGCAAGCCGGCGACCACGCGGCCCCAGAAACGGGTAACGTCGCCGTCCGGCGGCTCGACCTTCACCACGTCGGCGCCCAGGTCCGACAACATGCGACCCGCAAACGGACCGGACAGCACACGCGAGAGATCAAGCACCCGCAGTCCTTCGAGCGGGTAGCCCGACACGTCTTCACCCGTAGCCATGCGTCGTCCTCACTCGTTGGAGATGGTGATTTCCTTGGCGGTGATGAATTCGAGCAGTGCCGGCTGCCCGCGCTCGGTCGCTTCGATGCCGCGCTTCAGGGCCGCCACGATCTCCGCAGGATCGGTGATGCGCTCGCCGTAGCCGCCGAACGCGCGAGCCATGTCTGCATAGTGCCCGGAGATATCGGTGGACCCGTATTTGGCCTGGGAGACCGGCATAATCGGGATCTCGATCGCCATCGAGAAGTTATTGAACAGGATGGACAGGATCGGAATGCGCTCGCGCACCGCGGTCTCGAGATCCATTCCCGTGAAACCGATCGCCGCATCACCCCAGACGTTGATGCAAAGATGATCGGGCTTCGCGAGTTTGGCGCCCATGGCGAGCCCGAGGCCATAGCCCAGCTGCGTGGTCTTGCCCC
>CAZVMA010000320.1:0-3572 GCA_964628545.1 uncultured Pseudomonadales bacterium
CGACTCCTTCGACAAGGATCTATACGACCTGCCCGCAGAGGAGCTGGCGGGGGTGCCGACCGTGGCGCACTCGCTGTCGGAGGCGCTGGACGCCCTGGACAAGGATCGTGAGTTCCTGAAGGCCGGCGGCGTGTTCAGCGACGGCATGATCGATTCCTACATCGAGCTGAAGCAGAAGGAAGTGCAGGCACTGAACATGACCACGCACCCGATCGAGTTCCAGATGTACTACAGCTGCTGAGCCTGACGCCGCCCGGTGTAACACCGGGCAGGCGCAACCCAGGAAAGCCCCGCTGGTCACACCGCGGGGCTTTTTTTACTTCTGGGGGCTGCAGACAATGGTTTCTGAGCCATCTTGGAGCCCGAGCCATGCCGTTCTCCGAACGCAAATCGCCACCATGCTGGGCGCGATTCCAGGCGAGACTCGGCTGCCATCACGACCCGCGATGTCGCCGGGAAGGTCGCGCGCGGTCCCCGCACGCAGGTCTGCTCGCGCTGGCCATCAGCATGACGGCGATGATGTCGACGGTGGACGCAGCGGAGGTGTATCGCACCGTCGGGCCGGACGGCACCGTCTCGTACTCGGACCAGCCGCCGCCGGCCGGAACGCCAGTAGAGATGATCGAAACAACCGAACTGGAAACCGTTCCACCAGCCTCGGTCGACCCCGGGGCAACGACGTACGCAGAAGAATGGACGTCTGATAACGGGAATGCCGAGCCCAGCGCGCCCGCCTACCAATCGCTTGCATGGGTATCACCGCAGCACGACGCCGCGGTCCGCGCGAACGGCGGCATCCTGCAGGTCACTGTGGCACCAACACCGCCTTTGCGGCAGGGACATCAGATCGAGGTTCTGCTGGATGGCGCCACGGTTGGGCGCGCTGCTGGAACATCAATCACGACCACCGCCATCGACCGCGGCACCCATCAGCTGGTGGCGCGTGTACTCGACGCCGCCGGGGTGACGCTGGTGACGTCACCACCCATCACCGTCCACGTGCTAAGGCATTCGGTCTCTGCACCACCGCGACCTCCGAAAGGCTCCCGCTGAAGCGCGCGTTCCGGGGATCACGTTTGCTCGACCCTGCCGAGCGCACTATTTTAGTGCATTGCCGCTCCGAACTTGCACATACCGCATCCAAATGACGCGATCTTAGCGATCAGACATCGGCAAAAATTGGTTATCAACGCTTAAGGACCACTAACGTCTGAGGTGGTGCACGTTGGACCGTATTTTGCAGTGCACAGTTGGGCCGCTTGCACCATCTCGCTTCGCGGCGCTGCAGACGAATCGACCCGGACCGCTCGGCCGACGCTTTTACACATAACCGAGACCCCAGTGCTGGGACAAAACGACATTCTCGATCACCTGACCACCGCCGTCATCGCGCTCGATGGCGATCTGCGCGTGCGCTACGTGAACTCGGCAGGACAAGCGCTGTTCGGCACCAGCGACCTGCGGTCAGCGGGGCTGTCTTTCAGCGAGCTACTGCGCCCAGAGGACCCCGAGCTTGCCGAACGCTTCATCCACGTGCTCGCCAGTGGCCAGTCGCTGACGCGCCGGGCGGTCGACATGACGAACCGCGACGGCGTGGCGGTAAACGTCGACCTGACCGTGTCCTTCGACCCTATCTCGCATCACCTGATCGTGGAAATGCAGCCGATCAACCGGCTGATGCGCATCAATCGCGACGATCATTCGGTGTTTTCCCAGGAAACCAGCCGCCTGCTGGTGCGCGGGCTGGCGCATGAGATCAAGAACCCGCTGGGTGGCGTACGCGGTGCTGCTCAGCTGCTCGAGCGTGAGCTGGATGATGATCACCTCAAGGAATACACGCGCGTCATCATCGGCGAGGCCGATCGCCTGAAAGAGCTCGTCGATCGCATGCTCGGGCCAAACGGCGAATCACAGCGGCATGCGGTGAACGTCCACGCCGTGATCGAGCACGTCTTGCGGCTGATTGACGCCGAGAACGCCGGTCGCATCACGTTTCAACGCGACTACGATCCCAGCCTGCCGCCGGTACGGGGTGACGAGGCGCAGCTGATCCAGGCCGTGTTGAACATTCTGTCGAACGCGGCACAGGCGCTGGACCAGACGCCTAGACCCGTGATCAGCGTGCGCTCACGCGCCGTCCGCCGTTTTACGATCGGGCCGCGCACCCATCGGGTGGTGGTGCAGCTCGATTTTGCAGACAACGGCCCCGGCATTGCGCCGGACATGGTGGACCGCATCTATTTCCCCATGATCAGCGGGCGCCCCGACGGCACCGGACTCGGTCTCGCGATCACACAAACCATTATCGGCCAGCACGGCGGCGTCATTGAGTGCGACAGCCGCCCGGGTCGAACCTGTTTTTCCATCTTTCTGCCGCTGGAGGAAGGGACTCGTGAGCAGTAACAGAGTCTGGGTTGTCGACGACGACCGATCGATCCGCTGGGTACTGGAGCGCGCCATGACGCAGGCGGGAATTCCGATTTCCGCTTTCGCCTCTGCCGATCACGCGCTGCATCACCTGAACGACGACCGGCCGGTCGCGATCATCACCGATGTGCGTATGCCCGGCATGAGCGGCATGGACTTCATCGAGCGGGTGCACAAGGCGCACCCGCAGCTGCCGGTCATCGTCATGACCGCGCACTCGGACCTCGACAGCGCCGTCACCGCGTATCAGCGCGGCGCTTTCGAGTACCTGCCAAAACCCTTCGATGTCGATGACGCCGTCGCCATCGTCAAGCGCGCCATCACCTTTGCCGCAGAATCCGCGCAGCCACCGGCCAAGCCGGCGCCAGAACCGACCCCCGAAATCATCGGCCAGGCCCCAGCCATGCAGGAGGTGTTCCGGGCCATTGGCCGTCTCGCCAACTCGAACATCACGGTGCTGATCCGAGGTGCGTCCGGATCCGGCAAAGAGCTGGTCGCGCGCGCTCTGCATCGACACAGCCCGCGCGCCAACGGCAATTTTGTGGCGCTGAACATGGCAGCGATTCCGCGCGAACTGGTGGAATCCGAACTTTTCGGCCACGAAAAAGGCGCTTTTACCGGCGCCAACACGCGCCGGGTAGGGCGCTTCGAACAGGCCGACGGCGGCACCCTGTTCCTGGACGAAATCGGGGATATGCCGCCTGACACGCAAACGCGCCTGCTGCGGGTACTGGCCGACGGCGAATTCTATCGGGTGGGCGGCCTGACTCCGATCCGCGTCAACGTCCGCATCATCGCGGCAACCCACCAAAACCTCGAAACGCGGGTGCAGGAAGGCGCTTTCCGGGAGGACCTGTTCCATCGTTTGAACGTGATCAGCGTGCATGTGCCGGCCCTGGCCGAGCGCAAATCCGACATTCCGCTGCTGGTTCGGCACTTTCTCGATCGCGCCGCGGAAGAGCTTGGCACCGAGAACAAGGGGGTTCGCCCCGAGACGCTGGAGTACATGTGCACCCTGCCGTGGCCAGGCAACGTTCGCCAACTCGAAAACACCTGTCGCTGGTTGACCGTCATGGCCTCCGGCCGGGAGATTCACCTCGAAGATCTGCCGCCTGAATTGGGCGCTGATACCCAGCGCGAAGCCC
>CAZVMA010000321.1:0-2232 GCA_964628545.1 uncultured Pseudomonadales bacterium
ACGCGGGCTGGATGGACGGCCTAAGCTGATCGGCCGACTGGGCTCGATACTCAGGCGCGCGAAGAAGCGCCCTCGACCAGACGCCGACCCAGCGCAAAACTGGCGGCTGTCAGGCCCGGATGGCGGGTCACGACGAACGCCAGCGCCGCAACCCCAATACCCGCAACCCAGCCGCGCAGCTGCGGGCTCTCGGCCCGACCCAGCGTCACCCTGGATGCCGTGTGCTCGCAGTTGTGCGTGAACAAGTTGTATCGGCGGTCCGAGCGCGGCGCGGCCGACGCTGAACGGTGCCGGCTTTCGTCACACGCCGCACGCACCAGCGTCACGCGTTTGCCGTCGGCGAACTCCTCGAGAGACGATACGTGCTCGCCTCTGCCAGGCGTGTTGTGCAGCACCTGACCGGCGCCCAGATAGACGCCCTTGTGCAACACGATGCCCTTGCGTCGACCGATGATGTCGCCAGGCCGGTACGCCACCGCTGTTCTCCTTCTCTTTACCTGCTCTTTGGCTGCTGTTTGCCTGTTCGGAGGCTATTCCCCGGTCGGGCCTGCATCCTGTCCCAGCGTGATCATGTAGTCGATGGCCTGATCGAGATCTTCGTCCGTGCACGAGCTGCAAAGACCGCGCGCCGGCATGCCGGGCGGAATGCCGGCGATGGTGCTGGCCAGCAAGGCTTCGCGCCCCTTGGCAATGCGCGGCGCCCACTGCTCGGCATCCCCGGCCCGCGGCGCCCCGGCGATGCCTGCGGCGTGACAGGAGAAACAGTAGCGTGTGTAGGTCGCTTCACCGGGATGTGCCGGAGTGGCCGATGCTGCATCGCTGCCGCTTCCCTGTCCACAGCCCGAAAGACCCATGATCAGGACGAGGACTACGCCGGTCAGGGTGTTTCTGCCGCTCCACCATCGTTCGTGCACGCCAGGGTGCCGCTGTCCGCCAACCATCATTTTGCTCCCATCCTGTTCGTCGCGAGTATAGGACCGCCGCGTGAAGCAGAGGTTTCCAAAGGCGCCAAAAAGAACCGCGTCAGAGGGCTTGCAGAATCGCGGCTGCCCGTTCCAGCGTCGCATCGTCCTTGGCGAAGCAGATGCGCAGCACCCGCTCTCCGGGGTCGACCGCATGAAATACCGATACCGGAATGGTGGCGATACCCGCATCACAGGTCAGACGCCGTGCCAGCGCCACGTCCGGCTCGTCCGACAGCGCGGCGTAATCCAGCAGCTGAAAGTAGGTGCCAGCGCTAGGGCGAATGACGAACCGCGAACCCGCCAGCAGATCGCACAGGCGATCGCGTTTGCGCTGATAAAACGCGCCGAGATTCAGGTGATGTTCGGGATGCGCCGACAGAAAATCGGCCAGACCCAGCTGCACTGGCGTGTTGGCGGCGAAAGTCACGAACTGGTGGATACGCCGAAACTCTGCGGACAGGGCCGCCGGCGCCACGCAGTAGCCGATCTTCCAGCCCGTCACGTGATACGTCTTGCCGAACGACGACACCACGAAGCTGCGCGCGAACAGCGACGGCAGCCGACACAGGCTGGCGTGTGCGCGGTTGTCAAACACAATATGCTCATACACCTCATCGCCGAGCACATAGATTTCGCGTCCGGACAGCAGTCGATCGAGCGTCTCGAGGTCATGGTGCGACCAGACGGCACCGGTGGGATTGTGCGGCGTATTCACGATCACCAGCCGCGTGCGCGGGGTGATGGCGTCGGCCACCCGATCCCAGTCAACCGAGTAGGTCGGCGCCAGCAGCGGAATGTGCACGCAGCGTCCACCCTGCAGCCGCACCACCGGGTCGTAGCTGTCATAGGCCGGATCGAACACGATCACTTCGTCATCGGGACGCACAACAGCGGCAATGGCGCAAAACAGCGCCTCGGTGGCGCCAGCTGTCACGGTGACCTCGCGCTCCGGGTCGACCGGACAGCCGTACAGCGCGCCCACCTTGTGCGCGATCGCCGCACGCAGCGGGGCGACGCCGGTCATGGGAGCGTACTGGTTCTGGGCGTTGCCCATATGGTGGCGCACGCGCTCGAGCAGGTAGCGAGGGCCATCGAAATCGGGGAAGCCCTGCGACAAGTTGAGGGCGCCATGGGCCCGCGCCAGCTCGCTCATCACGGTAAAAATGGTCGTTCCGACATCCGGCAATTTGCTGGCAGGCACGAACGGTGGCGTTTGGGTCGCTTTCATGTGGGCATTCTGTCACGCGCGGGCGGCCGGAACATCGTG
>CAZVMA010000321.1:2242-3564 GCA_964628545.1 uncultured Pseudomonadales bacterium
AACGCGGCGATTGGCCGCGGCCTCTTACATACTTATATCAATATTTTTTGATGAGCCGTGCCAACGCTGTTAGCATGCGGGCATGTTGAAACGCGATTCCAACGTGGATGATCCGCCACGTGCCTTGAGCGACTCGGCGACCGAGCCGGATGCGCTGGCGGCGCTGCTCGCGGAAACGCGCGCACTGGCTGACCGTGTGCGCCTGTCGGTGCTGCGCGTCCTGCGCTCCGACTCGTACGGCGTGCTGGAGTTATGCGCCATCCTGGAGGTCGCCCAGCCCGCACTCAGCCACCACCTCAAGATCCTGTTCGAGGCCGGGCTGGTCGCGAAGCGACGCGAGGGCAGCACCATCTTCTACCGCCGCGCGCCAGCGCAGGACGAGGTGCGTCGGGCATTCTTCGGCGCCATCGATGCCGCGCCTCTAGCGCCTGAGACCCTGGCGCGGGTCGAGCGGGTGCATGCGGAACGCGACCGTCGCAGCATCGCCTTCTTCGCCCAGTACGCGACCGATTTTCAGGCGCGGCAGGCGCTGATCGCAGACGCCGGCGTCTACGTTCCGAACGTACTGGAATTGCTTGACCGCACCGACCAGCGCAGCCTGCCGGCTGGCGGCTCCGACGCGGCCATGACTGCGCTCGAGATCGGCCCCGGGGACGGCGCCCTGCTGCGACGTCTCGCCGACCGCTTTACCTACGTGGTGGGTATCGACAACGAGCCCGCGATGCTCGAGCGCTGCGCGCCCATCGCGGCCGAATGCGCCAACGTGCGGTTGCTGAACCGCGACTTCACCGCGCTGCCCAGTATTGCCCGCTATCGGGTCATCGTGGCAGCCATGGTGATCCATCATTTGGCGTCGCCCGCGCGCGTGTTCCAGTACGCAGCGCGCTTGTTGAGCGACGGTGGCCTGTTCGTCGTCGTCGAACTGTGCCGACACGCACACACCTGGGTGCACGAGGCGTGCGGCGACTTGTGGCTCGGCTTCGAGCCCGAAGAGTTGATTGTTTGGGCCGACGAGGCGGGCCTTGCGCACGCCGAGTCTCAGTTCGTCGCCCAGCGCAACGGCTTCCAGATTCAGATTCACGGCTTCCGGAAAACCGCAGCTGCCGCTGCCTGAACCCCTCTCACATCATTCAACAGGAGTATCGATCCATGTCTGACTATCGCGTTGCCGACATGAGCCTCGCCGAGTTCGGCCGCAAGGAAATCCGCCTCGCGGAGGCGGAAATGCCGGCGCTCATGGCCTTGCGCCGCAAGTATGCAGCTGAGCAGCCCCTCGCCGGCGCCCTGCTCTTTTTTCGGCTTGGCCTGAGGCCGAGACCGCT
>CAZVMA010000322.1:0-3557 GCA_964628545.1 uncultured Pseudomonadales bacterium
AGATCCAGGAAGCCCCAGGCCAGGATGTTCGACAGACGCTCGCAGTCCGAGGTCATGCGCGCCATCAGCCAGCCGACCGGACGATGGTCGTAGAATTCGAAGCCGAGACGCTGAAGGTTGCGGAAACCGTCGCGGCGTATGTCGTGGCTGACGTGGGTGCGAATCTTGCCCCCCATCCAGATGAAGGTGCCGATCGAGCCGACCAGCAGGGTGTAGCCGTCGGGGGCGGACTTGGCCACCAGGTCCGCGGCGATGGCCCCGTTGGCGCCGGGACGGTTCTCCACCACCACGCTGGCGCCGGGCAGGCCATCGGGCAGGCGCGTGGGTGCGAATCTTGCCCCCCATCCAGATGAAGGTGCCGATCGAGCCGACCAACACCACCGTTGCGGCCGCGTAGGCGAGGGCGAACGGCCACAGCACGGCCTCGAGACCCGAGGCGGCCACCGCATCGATCACCGCGCGGGTGATCAGCGGATACGACACGTCCATGGCTGCGGTCAGAAACGCGCAGACGCCGAGAATGGTCAGCTCCCGCCGGTATACGCGTGCGTAGGCGAACAGCTGTCGCCACAGGTCGAGCCGCACCCTGCGCGCAAGTTCCGCTTCGTTGACACCGTCATCGAACAGGGCGTCGTCGTAGTTGTCCATCAGGCGTCAGACCCGGGAATCGGCGCGCGCCCGGGCTCGGTGGGGCGCCCGGGTTGGTTATCGGTGGCCAGATGCAGCCCTTCCACATCCGCTCGAATGGAAGCCTCCAGGTTGCCCTGGATCGCGCATAACCGACGGTAGGGGCCCTCGATAGCGGCCAGCGTCGCGTGGTCGCCGATGGCGACGATGCGGCCGGCGTCCATAACCACGATGCGGTCGGCGTGCAGCACGGACGACAGCCGGTGCGCGATGATCAGGGTGGTGTGGCGTCCGCGTCGGCGCGCCAGCGCCGCCTGAATGTGTGCCTCGGTACCTGTGTCGACGGCCGACAGCGCGTCGTCCAGTACCAGGACGGGTGGATCTTTCAGCAGCGCCCGGGCCAGCGCGAGACGTTGGCGCTGCCCGCCGGAAAGGGTAACGCCGCGCTCGCCCACGGCCGTCTCAAAGCCCTCGGGCAGCCGCTGGATGTGATTGGCGATGGCGGCGTCCCTGCACGCGTCCAGCAGCGCAGCGTCGCTTGACGCCTGGCTCGATGCCGGTGCGGGCTGCCCGACGCGCAGGTTGTCGCGAATAGAGCGTGAGTATAGAAACGGGTCCTGCAGCACCACGCCGATCTGACGACGCAGCCAATGCCGGTTCAGCGTTCGCAGTTCGTGGCCGTCCAGCTGCACGGTGCCTTGCGTGTAGGGGTACAGCCGCAGCAGCACCCGGATGAGCGTTGATTTCCCGGCGCCGGGCGGGCCCACGAACGCCACGGTTTCTCCGGCCCGGATACGCAGATGAATGTCGTGCAGGATCGGCCGGTCCGGTGCGTAGCCAAAGGTGAGTCCCTCGAACGCGATGCTGCCGCCGGCGCGCTCGGACGTGGGCGCGGGTTCTTCGCTTTCGACGGCCTCGCCCAGGATCTCGTTGATGCGGCCGATGCTGATAACCGCCTTGCCGCTGTCGGTCAGCACGCGTCCAAGCTGTCGCACCGGCCACAGCACGATGGATACACAGGTCATGAACGCGAACAGGGTGCCCACGCTGAGCGAGCCGTCGCGAATGAACCAGGCTCCGGCGAACAGCACGAGTCCGGTCTGGGTGAGCGCGATCAGATCGCTGCTGCTCCAGTACACGCTCATGAGCCGGATCAGGCGTTGGTTCTGATCCCGGAATGCGGCATTGCGTCGGTCGAAGCGCTCGATCTCGTATGTTTGGCGCGCGAACGCCCGCACCACGCGTATGCCGGTGAGGTTTTCCTGCAGCGTCGTGGTCATAGCCGCCTCAGCTTCATCGGTCACCTGGAATACCGACTTCACGCGCGAAAAGAACAGGTAGGCGCCCACTGCCAGCACCGGCAACAGACACAGCGCCAGTGCCGCCAGGCGTGCGTCCATGGCGAATAGGATTGGGGTAACGCACACGACCAACATCACCGCGCGGCCGATTTCGATGACGTCGCCGGACAGGAACACGCGCACTGTTTCCACGTCAGAGCTCGCCCGCTGAACGATGTCGCCGGTATCCGCCGTGTCGTAGAACCGGGGTTCCAGTTGATGCAGCTGGCGGTACAAACGCTCGCGCAGGCGCAGCGCAATGGCCTCGGACGCAGCGGCGGCAAGACGCCCGCGCCAGTACAGGCAGACGCCGGCCACAGCGGTGGACGCCACGGCTACCAGCGCCGATAGCCAGAGGTAATCCTCGATGGAGTCGATGAGTCGCCCGGTCAGCAGCGAGAGCCCCGGCGCGGCGAGCGCAAGTTTGCCCGCCACCACCACGTCAATGGCATAGCGCCCGACAATGGGCGCTCCGAACATGCCGAGGCTGGCGCCGGCCATGGCAAGCACTGCCGCTCCGTAGCGGCCGCGTTCACCCTCGGTGATGCGCCAGAGCGCCTGCGCGTCGCTCAATCTGCGATCCGCACGATCATCTTGCCGGTGTTCGCGCCCGTAAACAGGCCGATAAACGCGTCTGGCGCCTGTTCCAGGCCCTCATACACGGTTTCCTGCCACTGAATCTGACCGCTGGTCACCCAGTCGGTCATGTCGCGCCGGAAATCGTCCGCCATGTGGTTGTAGTGAGACACGATGAAGCCGCGCAGCGTCAGCCCCAGACCGATCGCGACCACCAGATTGCTGGGCCCCGGCACCGCCTCGGTGGCGTTGTACTGCGAGATCGCGCCGCAGAGCGCGATGCGGCCGAGCGGCCGCATGTGGAACAGCGCCGCTTCGAGATGATCGCCGCCGACGTTGTCAAAGTAGACGTCGAGACCGCCGGGGGCGCCGGCGCGGATTGCGCTCAACAGCTGTCCCTCGCGGTAGTCGAACGCATGGTCGAAGCCGAGTGCATCGCGCAGCCACGCAACCTTCGCCGCACCGCCTGCGCTGCCGATCACGCGGCAGCCGCGCAGGCGGGCGATCTGGCCGGCAATGCTGCCGACGGCGCCAGCCGCGCCGGATACGAAGACGGTCTCGCCGTCCTTCATTTCGGCCGCACCCAGCAGGCCCACATAGGCCGTCATGCCGGGCATTCCGAGCACGCCGAGGTACGCTGAAGGCGGGGCGGCCAGGGTGCCCAGTGCGGTCACCTCCGCCGCCTTCAGCACGCAGGCGCCGCGCCAGCCGTAGTGGTGCAGCACCATGTCGCCAGGCTGAAAGCGGCTGTCGGCGCTCGCCAAGACCCGCCCGACGGCTCCCCCGGTCAGCACCTCGCCCACCTGAAACGGCGGAACGTAGGACTTGCGATCGATCATGCGTCCACGCATGTAGGGGTCGACGCTCATGCAGACGTTCTGCACCAGGAGTTCGCCCGGTCCTGGTTCGGCCACCGTCACGCGCACTGCCTCGAAATCATCAGGGGTGGGCATGCCGACCGGGCGGCGCTTCAGGCGTATCTCCAGGCTTTGCATCATTCTGGCTCCGGGTGAT
>CAZVMA010000323.1:0-3552 GCA_964628545.1 uncultured Pseudomonadales bacterium
AAGGTCGTCTTGATCTCGGCCGCCACGCGTTCACGCAGCTGTTGCGCCGCGGCCGGGCCGATCTTCTGCAGGAACGGCGTCAGCAACCAGCCGCCAAGGCCCCAGGCCATGCCGAAACTGCGCGTGAGCTCGGTCGTGCTGCGATCGAGACCACCGTAAATGTAGACCTGCTTGTGCGTGGAGGAGCCGCAGCGGTTGAACTCGGTTGCGGTGCGATTGAGGGCCGCTTCCATGCAGGTGAGGATCTGCCCTGCCAAACGCCCGCCACCGGTGGCATCGAAACCGATCGTTGCGCCGGTCGCCACCAGGGCATCGGTCAGCTGGCTCATGAAATCCGGGTCGCTTGAATTGCACACGTACTGCGCACCCAGCGCCTTCAGCAGGTCGACGTGGTCCTGCCGGCGCACGATGTTGACCAGCGGCACGCCGTCTTTCTGGCAAATTTTCACCAGCATCTGGCCGAGATTCGAGGCTGCGGCGGTATGCACCAGCGCCTTGTGACCCTCCAGCCGCATCGTTTCTACCATCCCGGGGGCGGTGAGCGGGTTGACGAAGCACGAGGCGCCCTCCGCCGGCGTCGTACCCTCCGGCAGCACCAAACACTGCGAGGCGCGAATGGCGCGATAGTGGGCGTACATGGCGCCGCCGAGAATGGCCACGGTCTTGCCGAGCAGGGCCTGCGCGGCCGGCGAATCACCCGCTGCCACCACGATACCGGCGCCTTCATTACCGGCGGCCAAGCTCTGGTTCAGCCGCGCGCCCATCGCACGCAAGGCCGCCGCCGGAATGTCGGCGGTAACCACCGGCTGCTCCGGCGTGCCGGAAGCGCGCGCCGTCGACATGTCGGCGCCGCCAAACAGCAGCCCGAGGTCGGATGGGTTGATCGGTGAAGCCTCTACCCGCACCAGCACCTCATCCGGCTTGGGTGTAGGCGTAGGCACGTGCTCCAGCGAGAGTTCCAGTTGGCCGCTCGCCCCTTCTGAGGCGGCCGAGCGCACCAGGGTGCGCAGCTGCAGGCCGGTTGCCGCATGGCTCATGTTCTTGTCTCCCTGTCGATTTCGTGTGGTCAGGCGCGACCGCGCACCAGTCGCCCGGGACGAGCGCCGGTATCGCGATCAAAGCGCCGCGTGGGTGTGCCGTTGATCAGCGTGGCCACATAGCCTTCCGCGCCCTGCATCAAGCGTGCGCCACCCGCTGGCAGGTCGTGGCGCAATTCGATCTCGCCGAGCGCCAGCCGCGAGTAGTCGATGACGTTCAGATCGGCCCGCAGACCGGGCGTGATCAATCCGCGATCACGGAACCCGAACAGCTCGGCGTTGCGCCGGGTCGCGCGGTGCACGACGTGGGGCAGCGGCAGCGTTGGGCCGCGCCGGCGGTCACGCGTCCAGTAGGTCAGTTGGTAGGTCGGGTTCACCGCATCGAAGATCACGGTCACGTGCGCGCCCGCGTCAGACAGGCCGGTGACGGTGGCGTCGTCCAGCTGCATCTCACGCACAGCGTCCAGGCTGTAGTCCGAGTAGTTGGTGAAAAACATGATCGCGAAGCGCTTGCCGTCGCCCCCGACCAGATAGTCGTAGAAGAACGACCACGGCTCCGCGGCGCCAGCCAGCGCAGCGAAACTTTCGGCCGCGGTGGGCTCGAAGGTGGCGCTGCGGTCGAGGACGAACGTTTGCGCAAAGTTGACGTCGAGCAGCGAGACGCCGCTCTCCATCGTGCCGGGCTGCGGGTGGGGCACGCTCTGCTCCGCCAATATGGCGGCCTTGACCGCGGGCTTGCGCAATTCCGCCAGCCGCGCTTCAAAGGGCAGGTCGCGCAGACCGAGGTACGTGGGCCGGCGCATGAACGGATGATAGGTTCGCAGCGACATGACGATACCGGTGGGGCGGCTGCCCACCTGCGGGTACACGCGACTGCCGTTCGCGTTCGCTGCCTTGACGCGGTCGATGGCCTCGCGCCACTTGCCCGACCAGGCATCGACCTGAAACAGCGTGAAGGTTGCGGGGCGTCCGCTGGTGGCGCTCGCGCGCGTGATGAGATCGATTTCCGCCTCCAGCGAGGCGTGCTCGAGCGCGCCGGGCTGTCCCTCGCCAAGGGTCGAGGCCGGAATGATCTGGAACACACCGCTGCCCGCGCGCTGCATGGCCTGGGCGATGATCATCACCTCGGCGTCATTGGCAAAGGTGCCGGGCACCGGCTCGCCCTGTACGGAGCGATGACCGAGGATGCGCGAGGTGGAAAACCCAACCGCCCCGGCACGCAGTGCCTCCTCGACAATGCGGCCCATGGCGTCGAGATCGCCCTCGGTCGCAGCCTGATTGCTGCGCCCGCGCTCGCCCATGACGTAGTTCCGCACCGCGCCATGCGCGACCAGCGACGCCACATCGAGGGTGTATTGCCGGGTGGCCAGAAAGTCCAGGTACTGCGGATACGACGTCCACGCCCCCCAGGGCATGCCCTCGTACAGCGCGGTACCGGGGATATCCTCGACACCCTCCATCAGGTCAATGAGATCGCGGTGCCCTTCCGGATGCACTGGCGCAAACCCAACGCCGCAATTGCCCATGACAATGGTGCCCACGCCGTGGCTGGCTGAGGGATCCATGGTCGAATCCCAGGTGACCTGGCCATCGTAATGGGTGTGAATGTCGACCCAGGCCGGCGTCAGCAGCGCGCCGTCGGCGTCAATCTGTTCACGCGCGCGGGCGGTGATGCGACCGCCCACCTCGACGATGCGTCCGCCGGCAACGGCCACATCACCGCTGAAGGCTTCCGCGCCCGAGCCGTCCAGAATGGATGCCCCGCGAATCACGTAATCGTGCATGGTCGTCCCCCCTGTTACCCCGGTATTCAGTGCACGCGGATCGGCGTCACCACAGACCCGGCGCGTCCCGCCATCATCGCCCGATTCGCGCTTTGGCCTCGCGTCTGCGGGCGTGCAGCACAGGCTCGGTATAGCCGTTCGGCTGCGCCGTGCCGCGAAAAATCAGATCGCACGCGGCCTGAAACGCGACGCTTCCGGCAAGATCCGCCGCCATCGGACGATACAGCGGATCATCGGCATTCTGCGCGTCGACGATAGCGGCCATGCGGGCCAGCGTGGCTCGCACGGCCGACTCGGTGCAAATGCCGTGATGCAGCCAGTTGGCGATGTGCTGGCTCGAGATGCGCAGGGTCGCACGGTCTTCCATCAGGCCGACATTGTTGATGTCCGGCACCTTGCTGCAGCCGACGCCCTGATCGATCCAGCGCACCACATAGCCCAGGATGCCCTGCACGTTGTTGTCGAGCTCCTTCTGCACCTCGTCCGCGGACAGGTTGCGGCCGACCAGCAGCGGCACGCGCAGGATGTCGTCCACACTGGCGCGCGCGCGCGCCGAAAGCTCAGCCTGACGGGTAAAGACGTTGACCGCGTGGTAGTGCGTCGCGTGCAGCGTAGCCGCCGTGGGGCTTGGGACCCACGCGGTGTTGGCGCCCGCGCGCGGGTGACCGACCTTAACCTCCAGCATCTCGCGCATTTCGTCCGGTTTCGGCCACATGCCCTTGCCGATCTGT
>CAZVMA010000324.1:0-3550 GCA_964628545.1 uncultured Pseudomonadales bacterium
GAATTTTGCCCCAGGTCAGTCAAGGTGCCCGTGGTTTGGGTGCCGGTTATCTTCGGCAGGGAGTAGCTAATCGTACTAACCGTACTAATCGTACCCGTTGCATGATCATACACCGTGTCGCCGTTGCTCTCATCCATCGGCCAATAACCGACCAGGCCGGATTCGGTGCCGGTGTAAGTCGTAAGTTGATTGTAATAAATATCAGAATGTGTTAAGCACTTGTTCCAGACGGACAAATGGCTCATCCGACCAGCGAAATTTTGATTGTCTCCACCCCAACTACTTTTGCCAATGAAGTTCGTGGTTCGGTTGATGTTACGCGGTACATTTAAGGTGCCTGTGGCAATGGGCCAGCCATTTTTGTAAATTGTGGCTTGGCCATCGGCAGCTACGGTAGCGGAGAAATACTGCCACTTGTTCAGCTCAATCACATTTGAGGCAGAGATAACTGACTGAGTTGAGCCATTGTATACCTCAAATCCAATATCATTGCTCGTCCCGGTTCGCCGGAGCACAATGTTATCACTGGATGCTCCGCTACCGAATTCAAAGAATCTGGCATAGTTTTGTACTGATGTCGGGTAAACCCAAACGCCCGCGCTGAAGCCATTGGTGAAGTTGGCAAACCCAGTCGATGGCAATTGCACATATGTTTTGCTACCGTCAAATGAAAGAGCTTTGGCATACAGCGTGCTGTAATCCGTGGAAGAGATGGTGTGGCTGGTCACACCAGAATTGGCCGCCCCGCTGTATTTATTCGGCCCCATATCTTCCACCTGGCCGCTTGCAAGATCATTCAGCGGCCAGTAGCCAACCAGACCTGCTTCTGTTCCTGCATAGATGCTACTTGATGCCAGTTGTATCTCTGTGTCGGTGAGCGGTCGATTCCAGATCGTGAGGTCGTTCATCTGCCCAGCGAAGTTTTGATTGTCGCCACCCCAACTGCTCTTTCCAATGTAGTTTGTGGTTCGGTTGATATTGCGGGGCACATTCATGGTACCTGAGCTGATGGCCAAGCCATTTTTGTAAATCGTTGCCGTACCATTGGCCGCCATGGAAACAGAGAAATACTGCCACTTGTTCAGCTCAATGGCATTTGAGGCAGAGATAACTGACTGAGTTGAGCCATTGTAAACTTCAAATGCAAGATCATTGCTCGTCCCGGTTCGTCGGAGCACAATGTTATCACTCGATGGTCCGCTGCCCAATTCAAAGAACCTGGCATAGTTTTGTACTGATGTCGGGAAGACCCAGACGCCTGCGCTGAAACCATTCGTAAAATCATTAAATCCAACGTCTGGCAATTGAATAAACGAGTTCGAACCGCCATCCATGGAAATGGCATTCCGGAACGGGGTCGGATTAGTCGGCGCGCTGGTCAGAACAGGTTCATCAAGCTGTTGATTGATGGAGATATTGTCAATAAACGCAGTGTAATCGCCGCCAACCGTACCCTTGAATACGAGTGTATGCGTGCTAAGATCGGTTGCTGTGAATGGAGATGTCGTATAAGTTACGTATCCCGATCCCGTGGGTGAGAAAGTGCCGAGTGACTGGCCGTCCATAAGCACTTCTACGGCCTGTTTCGTCGTGCTGAAATTACGTGCACCAAGTGCAAATGTGATGGCGTATTTTTTACCAGCCGTCATTGTCACGGCAGTGGTTGTCATCGAAGAACCGTTACCCTGCAGGAAAGCGACCTGAGTGCCCTGTGGGGCAGGCACACCGCCATAAAAACCGCCAAAATTGCCGGATATTCCACCGCTGGATAATGCCCAGGTTGCATTTAATGGACTGTAGTCGAAACCGTTGCCACTTACAGACGGTTTCTCAAAATCAAACCCGGTCAGGGCCAGATCCGTGGTCCCACTGGAATTATCACCCTGACTGCTAAAGCCAGGCTCAACGTGGACCATCACCTTGGCCGAGCCCAGGCGTACGGCTCCGCTGCCTGAAATACCCATGAAGGTCTTGGCCCAGTCGGGGAGCCTGGCATTAAGGGTCAGATCGGCCGTGCCCACCAGATCAAAGATTTTTGTGGAACCATCATAGGAGACATAAAGTTGTGCACTGCCCAGAGAAAGACCTGCCAGACCAACGTCAGTTGTCACAGCGAAATCAAAGCTCTCCAGCTTGCCTTTGCGAAACACAAGCCCGGTGCTGGTGGCATCCGATCCGTCAGCCTTTCTATAATTTCCTCCCAGCTTGGCAGTAAATCTTTGAATATAAAGGTTCACTTCCGCCGTGCCTGTCATGGCGAATGTCTCGGTGCTATGGGTGTAACTCATTTTGACATTAGCATTCGCGAAGCTCATGCCTGCCACCGAGAAATTGGAAGAGACCTTCATATCAAGAGAAATCAGTGTATTTGTTCTGGTATCGACCACCATCCCACCTGTGCCATCAGCACCAAAATCAACATTCACCTGACCGAGTTCAGGTAACCCCATTTTGGCCTGGCCGGTCATTGTGAAAAGAGCTGTGCTTGAAGAATATGTGAATTTCATGCTTGCAGAACCAAGCGAGAAACTGCCGATGCTGAGCACACTGACATTCACGGTCATATCCAGGCTGACCAATTGATTGTTGGTAATCACCAGTCCCTTGGTGTCACCGCCGCCAAAAACAACTTCCAGCTCGGCCAGCACAGGCACTGAGACGGTTGCCGTGCCAGTCATGGTGAAGGTTTTGGTTGATTCGACATAGGTAAAGTTCAGGTTCTTGGTTTTGACATTCACCCCGTTGATGGAGAAACTGCTGTTGACCGTCATGTCCATACTGACAAACTGGCCATTCTTAACAATCAGGCCTTCGCTGAGTTTGGTACCGTCCTTGGCAATCTGGCCAAGTGTCACATCCACGTAGCCTGCTGCTGGGACAATCACACCAGCCGAGCCGCTCATGGTGAAGGTGTCTGTGGCCAAGCCATAGGTGAAGTTGAGGTTTTTCGTATAAACGAGGCAACCGCCCACAAGGAACGCGGAATTGACTGTCATGTCCAGACTGACGAATTGACCATCCTTCACGACCAGTCCACGACTGCGAATGGTACCGTCAGCGTCCACCTGACCCAATGTCACTTCCACCACACCGATCGGCACCTGCATGCCGGCAGTGCCAGACATGGTAAATACTTTTGTGCTCTCTACATAAGTAAAATTCAGGTTGCGCGTGAATACCGTAACGTTACCGATCAATCAGGCCACGACTGAGAACGGTGCCGTCTGTGGCCACCTTGCCCAGGGTCACATCCACCGAGCCAACGGCTGGCATGGCCACACCCGCCGTGCCCGACATGGTGAATTCCGCTGTGGTTGTGACATAGGTAAAGTTCAGGTTCCTGGTCGTAAATTGAACGTTGCCCGCCCTGAAATTGCTATTTAGGGTCATGTCGAGACTGACAAGCTTGTTGTCGGTAATGACAAGCCCATTCTTTGTGGCGTTGCCCAGCGTCACACTTACATAGCCAATGCTTGGCATGGCCGCGCCGGCCGTACCACGCATCGAGAATGTCTTTGTAGACTCTGTATAGGCAAAGTTTAAATCCTCA
>CAZVMA010000325.1:0-3541 GCA_964628545.1 uncultured Pseudomonadales bacterium
ACAGCGGCGTCAGGTTCTCGAACAGGATCTTGTTCTTCTTGGTGCCCGGATCGCTGAAGTTGATGTCGTCGACCTTCAGCAGCGCGAAGTAGCGCTCGCCATCCTTCGGCGGCCGGATCTTGCCCGAGATGCTGTCGCCGGTGCGCAGGTTGAAGCGCCGGATCTGGCTTGGCGACACGTAGATGTCGTCTGGGCCGGCAAGGTATGAGCTGTCGGGCGAGCGCAGGAAGCCGAAGCCATCCTGCAGGATCTCGAGCGTACCCTCGCCGTAGATATCTTCACCGTCCTTGGCGAGCTTGCGCACGATGGCGGCGATGACTTCCTGCTTGCGGGAGCGGGCTGTGTTTTCCAGGCCCATTTCCCGGGCCATGTCGATCAGATCGCCGACGGGTTTGCGCTTCAGGTCTGTCAGGTTCATAGAGTTATCGGTGACCAGCTGGAGGGAGTAGGTGTTGAACGGTAAGAGGGGCCGGCTCGCGGGCGTTCCGCCTGCAGCAATGCCTGCACGGGACAGCAATTCAGGGTGCTTGCTGCACGAACAGGGTTCGCTGGTGGTCGGGTCGGGGAGATGGGAGCCAGGAACCGGGAGACTGCCGACAAGAAATCGAGCCGGAGACTCGTGGCTTGGAGTGTAGGCCAATATCGGCCTGCGTCAAGCGGTCTCTGCCGACGGCATTTCCGTAGTGGTACGCCGTCAACCCCGTCGCCGGGTGCCCCGGCAGCCCGTGTTCATCGGGAGCCGGAGCCGGGAGACGGCGCGTGCGGTGCGACGCTCAGATGTTGCTGTCGAGGAATGCGGCCAGCTGTGACTTGGACAGTGCCCCGACCTTGGTTGCTTTCACCTCGCCATCCTTGAACAGCATCAGCGTCGGAATGCCGCGGATGTTGTACCGGGGCGGGGTGGCCTGGTTGCTGTCGATGTCGATCTTGCACACCTTCACCCGGTCGCTGTACTCGCGCGCGATTTCGTCGAGGATCGGCGCAATCATCTTGCAGGGCCCGCACCATTCGGCCCAGTAATCAACAAGAACGGGTTGTTCTGATTTGAGCACATCCTGCTCGAAGTCGGCGTCGGTCGTGTGGACGATATTGGCACCCATGATGATCTCGCTGGTCTCCGAAAAGAGGCGCGGAGTGTAGCATGAGTGGTGTCGGACGCGTTCCCGATGGCGTGCGCGGGTCCGGTCAGGAATTGTCGCGAAGATGCGTACCGCCAGGGTTTAGCTCGGTAGAGGTTCCGGTTTGAACGATCAGTTTGCGGCCATCGATCTGGGCTCCAACAGTTTTCGCCTGCTGTTGGCGCGGCGTCGGGCAGGCGCTTTGCACACGGTCGAGCGGATGAAGGACAAGGTGCAGTTGGCGCGCGGGCTGCGCGACGGCCGCTTCGAGCCAGGTGCTCTCGTGCGCGCAGACGGCGCCCTGCGCCGCTTCGCCGAGCGTCTTGGTGCGCTCGATCGGTCCGCGATCGCTGTCGTTGGCACGCACCCCCTGCGGGCGGCGCACGATCCGCGCCCGCTTGAGGAGCACGTGCGGCGAGCGCTTGGCGTAACCCTGCGGGTCTTGCCCACGGACGACGAAGGAGCGCTGGTCTATCGCGGCGTGCAGCGCCGTGACCCGTGCCCGCCGGAAGCCCCGAGACTGGTCGTCGATCTGGGCGGCGGTAGTGCCGAATACGTCTGGGGCCGCGGTGCGGCGTTGGCGCGCGTCGAATCCATTCCCGTCGGTTGCGTGTCTCTGGCGGACGATTGCTTCGGGCCGGGATCCGCGCTGCAGGTGGGGTTCGAGATGGCGCGCGCGCGGCTGAAAGACCGTCTGCCCGATTTCGGCGCGTTGCCGCCCGGGATCGACGTGATCGGCACCTCTGGCACGGTGGAGTCGGTACAGGCCGTGCTGTCGGCCAATGGCTGGGGTGACCGGGCAATCACCCGCGATGGTCTCGACCGTTTGGTCAGCGCGTTGTTCGAGGGGCGTTTCGATCCCGAGACCGGCATGCTGGGACTGGCGCCCGAACGAATCGACATCTTTCCCGCGGGTGTCGCACTGCTCGACATGGTGTTCCGCCAGCTCGGCATCGACAGCATGCGTTACGTGGATGCCGCTCTCGAAGACGGGGTGCTGGATGAACTGGCCCACGGTCCGGAGCCCCGAGCCGATAGTTGGGACGCGACCGTACGTGCGCTACAGCAGCGGTTCGATGTCGATCGGGCGCAGGCCGCACGGGTGCGCGATACCGCGCTTGCCCTGTTCGACGGGTTTGCGTCTGCCTGGACGCACCCTGTCGAGGGTGTGGACGCCCGCAGGGTGTTGGCGGCCGCGGCCGAGCTGCATGAAATCGGGCTCGCCGTCTCGGTGCGCGGTCATCACCGTCATGGCGCATATCTTTTGCGCTTTGCCGATCTCCCGGGATTTCGCGCGCTTGAGCACGCGCTGCTGACTGCGCTGGTCCGCGCGCACCGACGCGCCCTGCCGATGCTGTCGTCGGCGGCGTCGACTGCGTCCGAGCGCCGGCTGCTGCTGCGGCTGGTCGCCCTGTTGCGCTTGGCCGTGGTCATGCATCGCGGGCACATCGAGGGCGACGTGCCGCCGATCGTGTCGGCCGCCTCCGCCTCCGTTGCCGCATCCGGCGCCGGCGCTACGGACGCCGCCATTCGGGTCACCGCGGTTACCGCGATGGATGGCGATGAGATCGGTCTGTGCTTTCCGGCCGGGTGGCTTTCCGCCCACCCGCTGGCCGCACGCGAACTGGCGTTCGAGGCAACGCAGCTGGCGCTGGCGGGCGTTCGGCTGCTGGTCACTTGATTGGCGCCGGCGCGGTCCCCGATGCCAGGCCGTTCAGGCCCCCAGCGTCTCTGCCGCGGCCAGTGCGAAGTAGGTCAGAATGCCGCTGGCGCCAGCACGCTTGCAGCACAACAGCGACTCCAGGACCACCGATTGCCCGAGCCAGCCCTGATCGATGGCGGCGCGGTGCATGGCGTACTCGCCGCTGACCTGATACACAAAAGTGGGCACGCCGAACCGCTCGCGCACCCGGCGCACGATGTCGAGGTAGGGCATGCCCGGTTTCACCATGACCATGTCCGCCCCCTCGTCGAGGTCCAGGGCGATCTCCTGTAGGGCCTCCTCGGCGTTTGCCGGATCCATCTGGTAGGTCTGCTTGTTGCCCTTCGCTAGTGTGGTGCTGGATCCCACCGCATCCCGGAACGGGCCGTAGTAGGCGGAGGCGTACTTCGCCGAGTAAGCCATGATCTGCGTATTGACGTGACCGGCCGCTTCCAGCGCCGCGCGGATGGCGCCGACTCGCCCGTCCATCATGTCTGACGGCGCGATGACGTCGGCGCCGGCTTCGGTGCAGACCAGCGCCTGCCGCACCAGCGCAGCGACGGTGATGTCGTTCAGTACGTAACCCGCGTCATCGATGATGCCGTCCTGACCGTGGCTGGTGTACGGATCCAGGGCGGCGTCGGTGATCGCGCCGAGCTCGGGCGCGCGCGCCTTGATCGCGCGCACCGCGCGGGGCACCAGACCGTCCGGATTCCAGGCT
>CAZVMA010000326.1:0-3100 GCA_964628545.1 uncultured Pseudomonadales bacterium
TTACCCCTTTCTTACAGGAGCTGTGAACGCCGTGAACGCTGTGCTCGATTGGCTAAGCCAGGGTCTGTGGCCGACGTCGGTCGGCGGCTTGGTGGTCTACACCCTGATCGTCACCCACATCACTATCGTGGCGGTGACCGTCTATCTGCATCGCCATTCCGCGCATCGGGCGGTGGACCTGCATCCGGCGCTGCGGCACTTCTTTCGCTTCTGGCTGTGGCTGACCACGGGCATGATCACGCGGGAGTGGACGGCGATTCATCGCAAGCATCACGCCACTTGCGAAACGGCCGAAGATCCGCACAGCCCGCAGGTACAGGGGCTTGGCAAGATCATGCTGCGTGGCGCCGAGGCGTATCGCGCGGCTGCGGTGCCGGAAACCCTGAACCGATACGGCGCCGGCACCCCGGACGACTGGCTCGAGCGGCACATCTATACCCCGTATAACTTCGTGGGGGTCGGGGTGATGCTGGTGCTGAACGTGCTGCTGTTCGGCGCCATTGGCCTCACCATCTGGGCAGTGCAGATGATGTGGATTCCCGTGCTGGCGGCGGGCGTCATCAACGGCATTGGCCACTACTTCGGCTACCGCAACTTCGAGTGCGGCGACGCGGCCACCAACATCTCGCCGTGGGGCATCCTGATCGGCGGCGAGGAGCTGCACAACAACCACCACACGTACCCGAATTCCGCCAAGCTGTCCCAGAAGCCTTGGGAGTTCGATCTCGGCTGGGCGTGGATCCGCCTGTTTGCAGCGCTCGGCCTGGCGCGCGCGCGCAGCACCGGCCCGGTGGTGGCGCGTGTTCCCGGCAAGACGGCACTCGATATCGATACCGTCTGGGCGGTGCTCAACGATCGTTTCCGCATCATGTCTCGCTACGCCGAGCACGTGGTCGCACCTCTGGTCGAGCAAGAGCTGGCGCGGGCCGGCAATGCCCAGCGTACTGCCGCGCGCGCCGTCCGGCGCTTGCTTTGCCGCGAAGAGTCGCTGGTGTCCGATGCTGGGCGCGAAGCGCGAGCGGCAGTGCTGGCCGAGCAGCCTGTGCTGCGGACGGTCTACGAGTTCAAGCAGCGCCTGCTGGCGCTCTGGGCCAAGCGCGGCGGCAACGCCGAAGAGCTGGTGCGTGAGCTGAAGCAGTGGTGCGCGGATGCCGAAGCATCCGGCATCGAAGCCCTGAACGAATTCGTGTGCGAGCTGAAGTCCTACTCGGTGCCGCGGGCCGCGTAACGGGCGGCACGAGGTTCACCGGGCGCCGACCGGCGCCCTGACGCAAGAAACACACGGGGCGAGGGCGCAGGTCAGGCGCCCAGCAGGTGACGGCGGCGGCCGTTCAGGCCGCATCGCCAGGCAACCATCACGGCGCGGGCGTTGCCGGCGCTGGGGTCAGAGTCGGCGCTGGGGTCAGAGTCGGCGCCGGGGTCAGAACCCCCGCCCGCTGAACGACACCGTTCGATATGTTCACCACCAGCTGACCGCGGTTGTTGATATCCATGAGCGCTGTGATCTGCCACCCCGCGGTGGTCACTGGATCCAGCAGCGCGGACAGCGGAGTCGGAATGCCGTTGGTCCAGACCACATACTGACCAGGCGAGATATTCCACGTGCCGGGCACGCCGTAGGCCGAGGTGCCAATGATGGTGCCCAGGCTGTTGATGCCGAGCGCGACCCCATAGTTATCCCCGGGCAGTACCGGCAGCTCGGTCAGGGCGTACCCGGTGGCCGCCCGCCACAGCAGCGGTCGCGCCGTGAAGGGCGGAAAACCGCCGCCGACGATGTCGCCATTGTCGGCGATGGCGTAGGCAATGCTGCTCGTGTAGTCCGGCATGGTCGCCAGGTACTGCATTGGGCGCGTGCCGGTGTTGTTCCAGAACGCGGCGGTCTGGCGCGGCGCGTTCCCGTAGCCAACCCCTTGTCCGACTGTGTTGAAATCCCACGGCATCCCCGGTCCACCGAGAATCGTTTCGGTGAAGCTGCCGGCTTTCTTCGGGTTGGGCGTCCACATGGCGCCCTGCCAGTTCGAATTACCCCGGCGAATGAAGTAGCCGTAGACGCGCCCTTGTGCATCGGCCTTGAGCGTACGCGTGTTTCCGCCGTTGTTCGGATAGACGTTGTAGATCCTGGTGCCCAGTTTCACGATGCCCTGGGGGCGCCCGTCGCCGCTATCGCCGTCGCCTACGACGACGCCGGTTGGCGATACGTAGGTTGCGGTCGAAAAGGTGGCCTTGGCCGAGAGCTTGCCCACCGAGGTGGTCACGCCGCCACGATGCACGAAGCCGATGCTGGCCTGCGGGGTCAGCGGGTTGGAGACGTAGCCCGCGACGTCACCGACCTCATTGATGCTGGACGCGAACGCGTCCTGATAGCCTGCCAGAGGCGGGACAACGGTCAGTTTGTAGCTATCCTGGGCCGGCGTGGATGTGGACGCCAGCAGCGCAAGCGAAGCGCAGATTAGGGTCGCATAGAGTTTCATGGGGTTGCTCCAGACCAGTCGCGCGCGAACTGGCGTCTCGTGAAAGTCCTTGGTCACGGCTCCCCGCCCCGAAATTACATAAAAAACGGGGTTAGGGATCGGAAAATACGAGCAAATGAAATGCCAATAGACGGCCGTTTTGGCGCAGCGCCGGATTTGTGAGGTAAAACAGTAGATTGCGTTTTTGGGTGCGGCAAAACCGCTGCTGAAACGGCTGTGTCGCCAAACCGCCTCGATCGACCGTAAAAGAAACAGACAGTAATGAGTTAAGCGAGTGTCGCAGCGTTCAATTCTCCGACGCTGCACGAGAGCTCCGCGATCGGCCGGACTAGGCCAGGATCGCGTGGATCAATCCAGCGACTGAACGACATCGGCTTTTCGTGGCGCGCAGCAAGCGGAGCGCTGGACTCGGTCCGGCGAGCCATGACCTGATCTTTTGATTTCCCCGTTGACGTTGGGTTGATGCCTGGATGCTAGCCTCCGCGGGGTTGCAACTTACGGTCGGGGGCACAATTCGTGATGGTTAAGCAGGTCCACGTCGTAACCTGTTACAGCGGTTCGACGGTTCGGTTTCGCGCGCTCGCAGCCAGTGGGCGATTGACGAATCCGACGCGCTGGCTTGTCGCCAT
>CAZVMA010000326.1:3110-3540 GCA_964628545.1 uncultured Pseudomonadales bacterium
CATCCTGACGTCGCTTCCGTCTACGTCAACCGCCAACACCCCGCCGTCGACCACGCCATCTGACGGCTGCACTATCAAGGGTACGGCACGGGCGGACCGACTTATCGGCACTAGCGCTCCCGACGTGATCTGCGGTCTCGGCGGCAACGACGTTATCCTCGGCAACGGTGGCGGCGATACCCTGATCGGTGGTCCGGGAAATGATCGCCTCGACGGCGGGACGGGGTCGGATCTGATCATGGGCGGGGATGGTCGAGACACCTTGATCGGCGGTGCCCAGCCGGACCAGTTGATGGGCGGCACGGGTACAGATCAGTTGACCGCCGGCACGGCCGGCGATACCTGCGCGGTTGATTCGGCGGACCGGGTCAACGGCATATGCGCGGCAGACATTACGGGCCCCGAGATCCGCAATGTGCAGATACCGGCC
>CAZVMA010000327.1:0-3538 GCA_964628545.1 uncultured Pseudomonadales bacterium
CCGGCCGTGAACCCGCTGATCAAGATCATCAACATCGTCGCGTTGCTGATCGTCCCGCTGCTCTGATCGCGGGCCTCTGAGAACAGGGCGAACGGCGCCAGCCGTTCGCCTTTTTTTTTGGCCATGCACTACCATGGGGACTTCTGCAGCGAGGGGGAGCGCTGACATGTCCGCAGTCATCATCGACCATTCACCCGCGCCGTACCGACCGAACAACTTCACCAAGGCGCGCTACGTCGAGGGCAACCTCGTTCCCGAGGAATGGCAGCGCATCTTTCGCACCACCTGGCTCCTCGCCGGGCTGGCCGCCGATGTTCGGGCGCCTGGCGATTTCTTCGTCTTCGACATCGGGCCGGAGCAGATCCTCGTCACCCGCAACACCGAGGGGGCCCTGCGCGCCTTCTACAACGTCTGCCAGCATCGCGGTCTGCGGCTGGTGCACGACACCTGCGGCAACTCGCGGCACTTTCGCTGCGCTTACCACGCCTGGACCTACGACAACGACGGTGCGCTGCGGGCGGTGCCCCACCGCGATCAATTCCCGGACGGAATCGACGCGGCCGGGCGCGGACTGCGCGCCGTGCACGTGGACACGTGGGACGGCATGGTGTTCGTGCATCTCGGCGCTGAGCCGGAGCCGCTGGCGGAGTTCCTGGGCGATCTCGTGCCCCTGCTCGCGGCCTATCGCTTCGCCGACATGACGCTGCTGGCCGATCAGACGTGCGCGCTCAACTGCAACTGGAAGGCGGTCGTGGACAACTTCGGCGAGCTGTACCACGTCGATTTCCTGCACCCACAGCACCGCACCATGGTCGACTGCTGGAACGACACGGTGCACCTGTTTCCGAACGGCCACACGGGTGTGCACGTGCCGGGCTGCACGGTCAGCCCGCGGTTTCCGACCCCGAAAACGCCGACGCCCATTCTCGCAGCACGCCTGCGCGAGGCGGGTCTGGACCCCGCCGACTTCACCGATCGGGTGCTGGAGATTCGTGCCGCAATCGCCGAGCGCAAACGGGGAACGATCGGCGCGGATGGACTGGACTATGGTCGCTTCAGCGACGATCAGATCACGGACGCTTGGCAGTACAACCTGTTCCCGAATGTGGTGCTGTCATTCGGCGCGGATCATCTCTGGATCATGCGCGCGCGACCAGACGCAACCGACCCCGGGCAAACCGAGTTCGATAAGCTGACGCTCGGGCGCGTGCCCGCGGGGGCCGTAGCCGGCCGGCCCACACGCGACGTGTTCGCCTATGACGCAGTGCTGCGCGGCGAGAAGACCATGACGATCACCATCGATCAGGATGTGGAACTGCTGAAAGACGTGCAGCGCGGCATGGCGTCTGCCGGCTTCGATCGCGTGTGGCTCAGCGACGAGGAAGCCCGCGTGCAGCACTTCCACGGGGAGTGGGAGCGCCGCATGGGGCGTGCATAGCCGGCGTCAGCTCAGTTCGCGGGCCCAGGCCACTACCGGCGCGTAGTCGTCGAGGATTTTCAGCGCCCCGTCCGCCGGCAAGGTTGGCAGCGACAGAATTACCCGGTTCACGCCGAGCCGGGCCAATGCCTCAAGCTCGTCGGGGTTGCTCACCGCGGTCAGCACGCTGACATCGATCTCGCTCCGGTTCCGCCCGCGCTCTGCGCACAGCGCATTCAGCTGCGCCAGCCGATCCTCGAAATCAGGCATGCGGATAGGCAGCCAGCCGTCCGCGAAATCAACAATCCGCTCGATCGCAAAGCGCGACGATGCGCCGATGTAGATGGGCGGATGAGGCTTGCGGGCCGGCCGCGGCTCGACCCACACAGGGTCGAAATTCACGAATTCGCCGTGAAACGCCGCATCCTTTTCCGTCCAGCAGGCCTTCATCGCCAGCACGTGTTCGCGCAGCACGCGCCATCGATCGGCGAACGCGACGCCGTGATTTTCCAGCTCCTCGACATTCCAGCCCGCGCCGATGCCAAACAGGAAGCGTCCATCGGACAGCGAGTCGAGTGACGCCACCCGTTTCGCGAGCGTGATCGGATGGTGCTCCGGTACCAGGCAGACGCCGGTGCCCACCTGCAAACGGCGAGTGACCGCGGCTGCCTGCGCCAGAAACGTGAACGGCTCATAGGATTCCCAGTAGATGCTGGGCAGCTCAGGGCCCAGCGGATACGGGGTGCGACGCGATGCCGGAATGTGCGTGTGCTCCACTACCCACAGCGATTCGAACCCGCGCGCCTCCAGCGCTTGGGCGAGCGGCACCGCGCGAATCGAATAATCGGTGGGAAAGGTGGAAATGCCGATGTGCATGGCGGGCTCCGTGCATTCAAATGTCAAAAGCGCAAGCGTCGGCCGGAATCACGGTCACAGCTGATAATAGTCGGGCAGGTCGGCACGGGTGATGCGCTCCACGTTTTTCAACGGGTCGTGGCCGAAGTAGATGTCCTCACCCACCAGCTTGCCGTCCGGATCCGACGGCCAGACCGTCACCAGCTGAGCGGTGGTCAGGAACAGATCGCTCTCCGACACGGGCGCGCCCGCCAGTTCGCCCACGCCCATAGCGAGCAGGGTCGCGCCGCGCTGCACCTGCTTCACCTGACCTTCCGTGATCACCGCTCCGTCGTCCACGACGATGCGCTCGACAACGACCTCGAACTGCTGACCGCCGCGCGCCATCATGTCGCGGTAGAAGCCGCGCACAGCGTCCGCGCCCTCGATGATCATCGGCGCGTTGCCCCAGAAGTGATAAATCGGCTGCGCGGTGAGCGTTGCCATCAGGGGCTCCAGCTCGCCGCGGATCTCGGCCGCCATGTGATCGCGAACCTTAAGCAACAGGCTGCGCCGGCGCGGGTTGGGCTCGGCGGCAGCACGGGCTTCAAGCGGCAGCCAGCTGCGATGTGGGTCGATCTTCGGCATGCGATTCTCCTCAAGCCCGACGACGGTCATTCCTGGCGCCGGGCGGTTAGTGCTTCAAGATTGCTGCGGTGGGCCTCGCGATCGATGCCATATCGGGACACGATCCACAGTCCGAGTGCTGCCAACCCCACATAGAGCGGCAGGAAGGCGAGCGCGATGTTCTGCCGGATCTCGTGAGTAACTTGGTCCAGCGCATGAACGTCATCCAGTCCGACCAGCGACACGATCGTGCCCGCGCTGATGATGCCGCCGGCCGAGATGGCTTTGTAGGCGAAACCGCGCGCGGCAAAGAACAGGCCTTCGGAGCGGCGATTCGTCGCGATTTCGCTGTCCTCAACCACGTCGGCCATCATGGAATCGAGCATCACGCCGCCGATGATGGCGCCAGCCACTTCCAGCACGATGAACACGGTATAGATCGCAAGGCTGTCCCAGCTGCCGATGGCGGGCCAATAGCCGGCCAACAGCAGCAGATAGGGGATCGGATACAGCACCAGGCGGAATGCCAACGCGCCGATGGCCGTGCGCGGCTTGCCAAAGCGCTGGCCAAGCCATGGGCCGGCCCAATAGGCAAACAAGGGCGAGATCAGGACGAAGATGCCGGTAGTGGCGATCATCGGCCCGGTAAATCCAAAGAAG
>CAZVMA010000328.1:0-3537 GCA_964628545.1 uncultured Pseudomonadales bacterium
GCGGTATCCAAAGGGCGCTTCATCCTCGGTCTCGGCTCGCAGATCAAGCCGCACATCACCAAGCGCTTCAGCATGCCCTGGTCGAATCCGGCGCCGCGGATGCGCGAGTTCATTCTGGCCATGCGCGCCATCTGGGCCAGCTGGCACAAGGGCGAGCCGCTCGCCTTCACCGGCAAGTACTACACCCACACGCTGATGACGCCGTTTTTTACGCCGACAGACAACGCCTACGGCGCGCCTCGGGTATTCCTGGCCGCGGTGGGGCCGCTGATGACCGAGGTAGCGGGCGAAGTGGCGGACGGCGTGATCATTCACGCCTTCACCACCGAGAAGTACCTCCGCGAAACGACCCTGCCCGCGCTCGAGCGCGGTTTTGCCAAGGGCGGCAAGACGCGCAAGGATTTCGAAATCAGCTATCCGGTGTTCGTCTGCACGGGCACCAACGAGGCCGAGCTGGCCGCCGCTAAGGTTGCCACCTGCAAGCAGATCGCTTTCTATGGCTCGACGCCGGCCTATCGTCCGGTGCTGGAAAGCATCGGCGCTGGCGAACTGCAGGACGATCTCAATCGCATGTCGAAGCAGGGCCGGTGGGACGAAATGGGCACCCTGATCACCGACGATATTCTGGAGGCGTTCGCGGTGGTCGGCGAGCCGTCCACCATCGCCGGTCAGATCAAGGCGCGGTACGGCGACGTGATCGATCGTACGTCGGCGGCCTACGCGAACATCGCCCGGGAAGACCGGGTCAAGATCATTGCCGAACTGACCGCAGCGTAAGGAGCGCGTCATGAAAGTTGATGCCGGAATCGGGCACGACCTCAGCAAGATTGCCGATCAGGTGCGGGCGGCCGAGGCCGCTGGCTATGACGGCGTGCGCACGGCGGAAATGAACCACGACCCGTTCTTTCCGCTCGTGCTGGCGGCCGAGCACTCCACCACGCTCGAGATCAGCACGTCGATCGCGGTCGCGTTTGCGCGCAGCCCGATGATCCTTGCGAACATCGGCCACGATCTGAATGCCTATTCCAAGGGGCGCTTCACGCTCGGTCTCGGCTCGCAGATCAAGCCGCACATCACCAAGCGCTTCAGTATGCCCTGGGGCGCGCCGGCGGCGCAGATGCGCGAGCTCGTGCTCGCCATGCGCGCCATCTGGGCCAACTGGTACAACGGCGCGCCGCTGCAGTTTGTGGGCAAGTTCTACCACCATACTTTGATGACGCCCGCGTTTACGCCGGAGAACAAAGAGTACGGCGCGCCGCGCGTGGTGCTGGCCGCGGTGGGCGGACTGATGACGGAGGTCGCGGGTGAGGTGGCGGACGGCATGATCATCCATCCGTTCAGCACCGTGCCGTATATCGAGCAGGTGACCCTGCCGGCGATCGAGCGTGGTCTGGCAAAGGCGGGCCGCGCGCGCAAGGACTTCGAGCTGTCGTACTCCAACTTCGTGGTGACTGGCCGCGACGAGCAGGAGTTCGCCGCCAGCAAGCAGGCAGCCAAAGAGCGCATCGCGTTCTACGGGTCGACCCCGGCGTACAAGGGCGTGCTCGACTCGATCGGGGTGGGCGAGCTGCAGAGCGAACTCAACACGATGTCGAAGCAGGGCCGCTGGAAGGAGATGGGTACGCTCATCACTGACGACATCCTGGATGCCTTCGCTGTCGTCGGCGAGCCGAAGGACATTGCGCCGGAGATGCTGCGCCGATACGGCCACTTCACCGACCGGACCTCGGCGTCGTTCCCGGTCTCGGATGCGGGCGAGCGCGGTCGCATCATCAGCGCGCTGCGGGCCGGCTGACATGGCGCTGCCGCGCGAGATCGCGCTCACCCCCGAGCAGGTGGACGAGATCATGACGTCGCAGTGGAACATGCGCGTAGCCACGGTCGGGCCGGGCAGCCGGATCAACCTCACGCCGATGTGGTTCGGCTGGGCGGGTGGCTGTATCTACTTCTATGCGCGCGGCCAGAAGGTGGTCAACCTGCGTCGACAGACGGAATGCACGATCCTGGTAGACCGGAACGAGAAGTTCCCGGAACTGCAGGGCATCATGTTCCAGGGCGCCGCCCGGGTACTGGAATCGCGGGCCGAGGAAGACGCCGATCCGCATCTGGCGGCGGCGCAGCTGCAGATGGGGCGCAAGTACAACGGCGGCCACGGGCAGCCCGCGGCCGCCGAGCCCGGCCCCTTTGCGGCAACCGCCCGGGGCAGCAATCGGCGCTGGGTCGTGCTGTCCCCGATCCGCACGGTCAGCTGGGACAACACCCGGCTGTAGAGTCGCTCTCGCTCGTGTCCGCAGGCTTGTCCAAAGGGCCGTTTCTTACATTGTTAGACAGATAAACAATTCTACAAACGCGTTTTCTGCTGATAATTTCCTGCTTGACGGGTCCGGTCCTCGTCGTTAGATCAATTTGGAATTAAAGCCCCCATCAGCCTTGTCGGCGATGCGGCGTCTAACGCTGAAAAACAAGCCTCGAAAAAAGAGCGGACACTAACATTGGTTGCGGGCGCGCGGATTTAAGCATCAAAGATGCGTTATCTGGCTCTGGTGCCCTTCCACTCCCCGTAGGCCTGTGCCTAGAATCAAAGCCTGGGTTGCGTCCGGCATCGCGCAAGGGAATTACCCGAGCGAACCACGATGGCGGAAGCCGGTGTTGAATGCCTCGTCGGTCGGGTACCGACGGGCCGCAGGAGACCCGCGATATGTTGCGGATGTTTTGGAATACGCTGCCCGCCATGCTGATCGTTCAGGCGATCGGGGCGGTCATGCTGGTGCTGGTGCCGTACATTGCCATCAACGGCACGGTCGACGATGCCCCTCGGCGAGTCGCGTTCGCGATTCCGGCAGCGGATGATCGCGAGGCGACTTGGGGCTCGGAGGTTGATCAACTGGGCGCGCGCATGAGCCGCGCGTTCGGCGTGCAGCCGGCGGCCGCAAGCGATTTCGCTGCGTGGATTCTGGAAGCCAGCGCTCGCCATCAGCTCGATCCCGATTTGCTCGCCAGCCTGGTCAAGATCGAAAGCCAGTTCCGCGTGCACGCGCGCTCGCGTCGCGGCGCGGTCGGCCCCGCGCAGGTCAAGCCGTGGATTTGGTCCGATTTCTGCGGCACCTCGCGCCAGAACCTGCAAACGAACCCGGAAGAGAACATCTACTGCGGCGCACAGGTGCTGTCGCATTTTCGCGACCGTTGCGGCGATGAGGCCTGCGCCCTGCAGGGCTATAAAACCGGTAGACCGCGAGCCGGAGCGGCGCAGCTGTATGTCGCGCGGGTGGACGCGGCGCTAGACCAGCTGCGCAGCATCGAGCTCTGATCGGGTTTCGGTAGGGCAGCTGAGCAGGGCAGACCTCCCCGCAGCGTTTCAGAAGCCGGCAGCGCCCCTGGCGATCGTATCGGCATAGGCTGCATCCAGCGGCTCGTAGCAGGTAGCTGCGGGCTTCAGCACGAACAGCGGGTCCGTAACTCGCGTGAGATCGTACCCCTCGTCCCGCCGCGCGCCACCGGCAGGCAGCGGCCATCGGCATCGCGCACGATCGCGTCGGC
>CAZVMA010000329.1:0-3533 GCA_964628545.1 uncultured Pseudomonadales bacterium
GGAAGGGGCGCGTGGGATCGGTGGTGAGGAAGGCCTCGATCGGCGCGCCGGGCTCGAGTGCGATCGCCTCGTCCACCGGCAACCACACCACCAGCTCGACCTCCTGCGGGTTGGCCAGGATCATGATTTTCTCGCCCACGCGAACGGGGCGGCCCAGCCAGTCACTGGCATCCGAGAACGCCACCACACCGTCTACCGGCGCGCGCACCTGTATCGGCGCCAGGGAGCCGGCGTTGTTCGGAATCGCGCCTCCAACAAGACAGCGTACGCCGAACGACGCATAGGCCTCGGTATAGGGCAGCGGCACATTGATGCCGTACCTCGATTCAGGCGCTGTACCCGCGAAATCGATCTCGACCGTGTCCGTTCGAATCGTCAGCGCGCAGGCGAGATGCAAGGGTTCGTCATAACCGTCGATGGTCATGCTGCTGCGATAGACGCCTGCAGGCAGCGCGCGAATTTCTGCGCGCATCGCCTCAACGGAGCGCTGCAGGATCTCGCCACCGAGCGTATCGAGCTCTGCCAGCTCGAACTCGCGCAGCAGCGAGACGAGCGACCGCGCGCCGGCATCGTTACAGGCCGCCAGCGAATGCAGATCACCCACCGCGGTTGTCGGGTCACGCACGTTCGCACGCAGCAGCTGGATCAGGGTTTCATCGCGTACCCCCGCGCGGAACAGATGCATCACCGGGATGCGCACGCCCTCCTCGAACAGGTCGCCGGCATCGGCGCCGAAACCGCGCCCGCCGACGTCCGCGATATGGCTGGTGGACGCAAACAAGGCGACGCATCGTCCGCCGTAGAACACCGGCGTCAGGGCGGTGAAATCATTCAGATGTCCGGTGCCGATCCATGGGTCGTTGGTGAGCAGGACGTCGCCCGGCACCAGCGTTGCCAGCGGATGCACCGCGAGAAACTTGGCCACCGATGCCGCCATGGCATTCACGTGGCCGGGCGTGCCGGTAATGGCCTGCGCAAGCATGCGACCGTGAGTGTCGAAGACGCCTGCCGACAGGTCGCCCGCCTCGCGCACCACGGTGGAAAACGCGGTCCGCATCAGGGTTTGCGCCTGTTCCTCGACGATCGCGAGCAGGCGATTCCAGACCAGCTGAAGGGTGAGCTCTGCGGTGGCAACGCGCGTCACGGCCGCGTCTCCTGAAGCGACAGTCCACCCGGATCATGGGCGCCTGTGGGCGCCGAGGTCGCTGCGGAATCGCTGATCGCCCGGCGCTCGAGCAGCAGATGGCCACCGGGCAGAGCGCGCACGGTGAATCCGCCGGGCACCACGGTGGTGGTCTGCGACTCAGCGACCAGCAGCGGGCCCGAGATGGGAGTGAGAACCCTGCTTTGCGGCCAGGCGGCGCTCAGCAAGCGGAGTCGATCAATCACCGGCACCGCCGTGATCGCGCCGCTCAATGGATCCACGAACTCTCGCATGTCGTCGCCGCTCAGGGCCGCAACACTCATTGCGTTCATCATCCTGTCTGCGAGAGATTTGTCTGTGCCGGGTCTGGCCGTGAGCGTCCTATCGCTGAAGAGGCTGTCCGAGGAGGCAGACGCCTCCGCATCTAGGTCATCCTCCATCCTCGCCGGCGCGGTTACGGCAAGCGAAAGACTCAGGATTTCCACATCCAGATCGGGAATCAACCGGCCGTAGAGCTGCACGTACTGACGATCAAATGCCGCACCGATGCCCGCGCGCAGACGAGCATCGCGATCGGGAGCCGCTTCGTCGACCGGGGGGCTACCGAACAGCGCGTCATCCAGCGTGACGCTGATCTCATACCCCTGCCCGAGATAGCGCATCGCCAAGCGTCGGGTCACGCGCCAGCCGCTCTCGCCGTCCGACGCCGCCGATGCAGCCTGGCGGACCACCGCCAAGGCCTGCTGATGCAGCGCCGCATAGATGCGCTCGAGCTCAGGCACATCAAGGGTGGACAGACGCTGATAGCGGCTCTGCACCAGCTCGAACCGCACTGGAGCATCCAGAAACCCGACGGCTGAGCCCACGCCCGCGTGCGCGGGAACAAGCACCCGGTCAATGCCCAGCTTCGAGGCCAGCGCTGCCGCATGCAGCGGCCCTGCGCCACCAAAGGCAATCAACGTGCGGCCCGCAAGGTCTGCGCCCCACTCCGCGGCGTGCGCGCGCGCCGCGGCCGCCATATTTTCATCCACGACCGCGGTCACGCTGTACGCGGCAGAACGCACGTCAAGCCCGAGCGGCGCGCCAACATCACGGCGCAGCGCCTCTGCCGCCGACACCGAGTCGGGACGCAGCAAGCCTCCCGCAAAGTACTCTGCCGGCACACGCCCCAACAGCACATCCGCGTCGGTCACGGTCGCATGCGTGCCGCCACGACCATAACAAGCGGGCCCGGGCTCGGAGGCGGCGCTTTCCGGCCCCACCTGAATGCGGCGCAAGGTATCCACGTGCGCAAGCGAGCCGCCGCCAGCACCGATCTCGACCATCTCGATCACGGGAATGCGCACCGGCAACCCGCTGCCCTTGCGGAAACGATAAACACGACCAACCTCGAAGGCGCGCGATACCAGAGGCGTGGCGTCATCGATGAGACAGATCTTGGCCGTGGTGCCGCCCATGTCAAAAGATAACACCCGATCAAGTCCACACTCCGAAGCAACGCGCGCCGCCAGCAGCGCGCCGCCAGCCGGACCGCTCTCGACCAGCCGCACCGGCAAAGCGCTGGCCGTTTCGAGATCGGTCAGCCCGCCGCCCGAGGTCATCAGCAGCAGCGGGCAGTGGTAGCCGTCCGTACGCAGCCGCGCCGCAAAACTCGCCAGATATCGCGACATCAGCTGTTTGACGTAGGCAGTCGCGCAGGTCGTGGACAGGCGCTCGTATTCGCGAATCTCAGGACACACTTCGGACGACAGCGACAGGGTAAGATCCGGGCAGGCCTCCGTCAGCACGGCTGCAGCGCGCTGCTCGTGCGCGGCGTTGGCATAGGCATGCAGAAACCCGATGGCAACGCTCTCGACACCCGCCGCCCGCAACACCGGCACCAGCGCGCGAACCGCTGATTCGTCCAGCGGCAGCAGCACGCGCCCCGCGGCGTCCATCCGCTCGGCGACCGGCAGACGGAGCGCACGCGGCACCAGCGGCGCCGGCCGGTCGATGCCGATGTCGTACTGCTCGAAGCGGTTTTCCAGCGCCATCTCCAGCACGTCGCGGTGGCCCTCCGTCGTGATCAGTGCGGTACGCGCACCGCGACGCTCGATCAGCGCGTTAGTCGCCAGCGTCGTGCCGTGCAGGATCAGCCCAATCCCAGCAGGCGTCAGCGCAGCTTCATGCAGCACCTGCCGCAGCCCGGCCATGACCGCGAGCGCAGGATCCTGATAGGTGGTGAGCACTTTGGTGGTGTGGCGCCGACCGGCGTGCGCCAGCACCACGTCGGTGAACGTGCCGCCGATATCTATCGCGACCCGCGCGCTGGTGTCAGCCATCCCGGCCGTCCGTCCGCTGCGGTCGCGACGGCGGCGTGCCTGCCCCGCCAGCGAGCGGTGAGGCATGC
>CAZVMA010000330.1:0-3472 GCA_964628545.1 uncultured Pseudomonadales bacterium
GCCAGCGTGACCTGCGAGATGCCGTCCAGCGCGGCCAGATCGTCGCGGATCTCCTTGCCGATCTCCTTCAGCGTTCGCTCGTCGGCGTCGCCGGAGACCGCAAGCTGCACCACGCCGCGGGTCATCACCAGCTTGGAGATGATGGGTTTCTCGGTTTCGACCGGAAACGTGCTGATGCCGTCGACCCGGTTCTTGATCTCGTTGATCGTCTCGTCGTCCGCGCTCTCGGTGTCCAGCTCGACCATGGCGGAGCAGGCCCCTTCGCCGGCATAGGTGCGGATGCGGTCGATGCCCTTCACGCCCTCGATCGCCTCCTCCAGCCGCACGCAGACGCCCTGCTCGGATTCCTCCGGCGCCGCGCCCAGATAAGGGACGGCCACGTTCACCATCTGGGTATTGATCTCGGGAAACTCTTCCTGCTGCACCGATAAGGCGGCCAGCAGCCCGGCCACCACCAGCACGATCATCAGCAGGTTGGAAGCCACCGGATTGCGCACGAACCAGGCAATGATCGCGGTCATGGCGTCAGGCTCCCGCAGCGGCATCCGCCGCCGGGGCTGCGTCGCTCTCGGCCGGCACCGGTACCACCCGCATGCCGTCGATCACCGTCTGCAGCGGCGTCACGCAGATACGCTCGCCGGCTGCGAGGCCCGCGGATACGAACACTTCATCCTGGTACAGGCGCAAGGGCTCGATGCGGCGGAAGCGCAGCTGGTTATCGTTGTCGACCACCAACACCTGATTGTCGTCGCGCAGCGCCGAGCGCGGCAGCCGCACGATGTTGTCGGCAACCAGCCCCTCAATCTCCGCGTTCACAAACAGACCGACGCCGAGCGGCACCGGTTGCCCGCTGTTACCGACGCGCGCGACCACGTGCACCATGCGGCTTGTGGTATCGATGGCGGCCTCGGTGCGCACGATGCGGCCGGTCCAGGTCAGCGCGCGACCGGCATAGTCGGCGGTCAGCGTGACGCCGGGCTGCTGCGTCGGTGGCAGCTCGCCCAGCACGCCGACCGGCACGTTCAGGAACGCGAGCTGGCGATCAGCGATGGGCAGGCGCACCTCGGATTCGGCGCTTGCGTAGAGTGTGGCCACGGCCGCGCCGCGGCTCACGAACTGGCCGATGTCGACGCCCTGGCGACGCACGAGCCCGGCGAAAGGTGCATACAGTCGAGTGCGCGCCAGATCGTGCTCCGCTTGTTTTAGACCCGCTTCGGCATCCTGACGCGCGGCTTCCGCGATGCGGAACACCCGCTGCGCGTTTTCCAGCGCGGACCGGCTTGCCAGCTGACGCGACTCCAGGCTTTCCAGGCGCTGGAACTCGAACTGGCTGTGCTCGAACTCGGCATTCGCCCGCGCCAGAGCAGCGCGCGCGCGTTCGAGGGTCGCGCGGTAGTCCTGGTCTTCGAGCCGCAGCAGTTCATCGCCCTGGGCGAAGCTGCCGCCGTTCACCAGCGCGTCGGATTTCCAGACGATGCGTCCGGCAACCTCGGACACCAGCTCCGACTCGGTGTTCGGTTCCACCGTGCCCTGCGAGTGCACGGTCATGCGCACGGACTGGGGCGCAGCCGTGATGACGCGCACCGTGGCGGCGGCGGCTTCCGGCCGGGCAGGCGCAAGCTCCGGGCTGGTGGCCATGAGGCTGACCGCGCCCAGCAGCGAGCCAAGCAGCATCAGGCCGGGGATCAACAACTTCCGCATCACGATACGATTCCCCTGCCCGCGTCCAGGCCGCGGCCCTTACTGCCCGCGAAGGCGCGTTTGGCGACCTCGCGATTGAAGTTCGAGAACGATTCGAAGGTAGAGCGCACGGCGGCCACGTTGCGGCTGGCGAGCGCGTTGTCCAGCCGCTCCGCGAACTGCTGCTGCATCTCGATGTTCGGTTCGACCAGGCCTTCGAGCGGTGCCATACGCGGCACGAACTGCAGAAACAGGCTGCGGGCGATGATCTGGCAGACCAGATTGCCGCTCGACTGCATGATCGAGCGCATGAGCTCGAAGCGGGCGATGCTGTTCGCGGTGCGGTCGGTGAGTCCGGCCTTCAGCGGCTGCAGGCGCGCGCGAATGTCGGCGATCTGAGCGTCGCTGGCACGACGCACGGTCGCCTCGGCCGCGAGGGTGATCAGCGCGGTGAAGACCTGCATGATCTCGTCGACGAGATCCTCGTCCGGCACCGTCCCGAGGGACAGCAGATGGCCAATCACGTCCAGGCTGGCGTCCTCGACCGCGCAGACCCGAGCGCCCCCTTGATGGATCGACGCAAGCCCCATTTGCTCGAGTTTCTTCATGGCTTCGCGCACGGCGCCGCGGTTGGCGTCGAAGCGCGCAGCAAGGTCGCGCTCGGAGGGCAGGCGCTCGCCGGTGCGGTACTGGCCCACCAGAATGTCCTGGGTCAGGCTCTCGGCGATCTCGTCGTGCTTGCGCGTGTGCTGTGGTTTCGGTTCGCTCATGCGTGTACTCGAATCGGCGCTGCAGTTCTGGTCGGAGCGGCTTGGATCTGAGTCCATTTGGTCAGACCAGCGTGGTCGGGGCATGGTACGGACGCAGCCGTGAAAGTCCAGTCACGCGACGCGCTTTTGCGGCAGCGTTCCGCGTGCGACGATGGAGTGCGCGCACGTGCTGCGGGGATGGCGGCACCTACCCGAGCCGGCTGTAGCGCGACACCACGGGGGAACACCATGCGACAGTCACGGCAGGCGAACGGCGAGCTTGCCGCATTCGTGAACGTCTGCCGGCATCGAGGCGCAACGATCGCGAGTGGGCGGGGCCGCTTGGCCCCCGACAAGGGCTCGCGCTCAGCCGCTTGGCTCGTCTGCCCCTATCCCGGCTGGACCTACGAAAGCAGCGGCGCGCTGTGCGCGCGTCCGGGCGCATGGGATGGCTTTGCTGATCTACCGCAGGATCTGTCCCTGCATCCGAGGGCGGTGTCCGAGCGCTACGGGCTCATCTTCGTGCATCCGGACAGCGCGGTACCGTTCGCGGTCGATGCGGTGCTCGCGGGCGCGGAGCAGGAGCTGGCCGATTACGGGTTTGCGGATTACGTGCAGGTCGAGACGCGCACGCGCGACTGGCGCATGAACTGGAAGCTGGCGCTCGATACCTTCACTGAGGCTTACCACATCCGCTTTCTGCACCAGAACACCATTGCGCCGCACTTTCTCTGCGACATGATTTTCGACGCTTTCGGCCCGCACGCCCGGGCGATCGGGCTGCGTCGTGAAGTCACAGACCAGCTGACGCAGCTGCCGCGCTCCGAGTGGCGGCTGCTGCCGTATGCCACAGCCCAGTATTTTCTGGTGCCAAACGGGGTGCTGGTGTTTCAGCGCGACCACGTCGAGGCCTGGCGGATCGAGCCGCTGGCGGTAGACGCGGTGCGTCTGACGACCACGCTGTATGCGCCTGCGCCGCCCGCCGATGGTCGCGCGAGCGCGTACTGGCGGAAGAATCTGGACCTGCTGCTGGACGTGACCGG
>CAZVMA010000331.1:0-2061 GCA_964628545.1 uncultured Pseudomonadales bacterium
CCGACGACGCCAGGCCGGGCTCGGTCATGGCGTAGGCTGAGCGGATCTCGCCGTTCAGCAGCGGCTTCAGCCACTGTTCTTTTTGAGCTTCAGTGCCCACGCGCTCAAGCACTTCCATGTTGCCGGTATCAGGGGCGGAGCAGTTCAGCGTCTCCGAGGCGAGCGGGGCCTTGCCCAGTTCGGCCGCAATGTACGCATAGTCGAGATTCTTCAGGCCCTCACCGGTGTCGGCGTCCGGCAGGAAGAAGTTCCACAGACCGCTGGCCTTCGCCTTGTTCTTGGCGCCTTCCAGCAGCTCAAGCTGACGCGGATGCCACGACCAGCGATCGGTTTTCTGGGCGTCGAGGGCGAAGAACTCCTCGGTGATCGGCTGGACGTTTTCGGCGACGTGCTTTTTCACTGCCTCGAGGAGCGGAATGGCTTCCTCGGACATGGTGAGATTGTTGAGATCGGCCTCGGTGTTCGACTGGGACATGCCCCTCTCCTTTCCTGATGAAACCGCTGAAGAAACTGCTGGCGCCGGCCCCGCTGTCTGGGGGGCGGCTGCGGTGTCGTCGCGTCCGGGGTGCCCCCGATCAAACCGGGCGCGACGCCGCGGACGCGCTCGATGGTAGCGCAGTTTTTGCGCGGTTGGCACGTGCTGGCGCCATGGAATCCACTTATGGGAAACCCCGGTCGAAATCATGCAGTTTCGGGTTTCGCGTCGAAAGCGCTGTGCTAACGTATCGGCGAGTCGAGGGGGCCCATGTCCAAATACACCGTAGCCCGGCGGGCCATTGCGTCAGCCGTGGCCGCAGCGCCTGACGCGAATGCGTCGCCGGCGGAGGTGCTGGAGGCGCTGATCGTGCTGGCAGTGGCCGAACTGGCCGCGGCAGCCGGCCCAAAGCGCGTTGCCGACACGCTGCGCTACGAGTTGTCGAACGTGGGGGGCGAAGTGGATACCGTGTTCCTGCGATCGCGCTGATCGCGTCTGGCGCCGGCATTTCGGGGAGGCTGTTTGCGGCGACTCGGGGGGAGGCCCGCAAGGGTAAGGTCCGACTTTCCGGGCGAATTCCGGCCAAGCAGCCATGCGCTCGCGCTGTGGCGCTCGCGTTATGGCGTTGGTACCCGCACCCTGCGGCGAACGCCTGCGCGTGCGGTCAGGCGCGCCGCCAGCCGCAGGCGCCTGGCCCTGTTTCTGGCGGTTCTGGCGGCGCTTGCTGCGCTTGCTGCGACAGGGCCCGCGCTGGCCGCAACAACGTCGGTCAGCACCGGCATTACTTATGCGCACGGCCTGGCCTTTCTGCGAGAACCCGGCTATCCATTGGATTTCGAGCATTTCCGGTTCGTGCGGCCGGATGCGCCCAAAGGCGGCCAGATCCGCTGGGGCGAGATGGGCAACTGGGACAGCTTCAACGAGGTCGCCCTGTCCGGGCGCGCCGTGGCCGGCGTCAGCATTCAGGGGGCGGACCCGCTGTCGCTGATCTACGACACGCTGCTCACCCACGCCATCGACACCCCGACCGACCGCTACGGCCGGCTTGCCGAGGGCGTGGCGGTGGCGCCCGACGGCGCCTGGGTGGCGTTCCTGCTGCGCCCGGGCGCGCGCTGGCACGACGGCACGCCGATCACGGTGACGGACTATCAGTTCACCTTCGATGTGTACACGACGCGCGCGAACCCGACCATTCGGCTGGCGTTCGCTCCGTTTGAGCGCTTCGAGGCGCTGAACGCGCGCGAAATCCGGTTCTGGATTCGCCCCGAGCTGCGCGGGCGCCCGGGCGTGGCCTTTATCCTGGGCTCGATGGCCATTCTGCCGGCCCACTACTGGGCGACGCGCGATATCACTCGACCCACGCTCGAGCCGCCCCTTGGTAGCGGGCCGTATCGGATCGGGCCGTTTCGCACCGGCCGCCGCATCGAGTTTCAGCGCGTGGCCGATTACTGGGGCCAGAATCTGCCGGTGAATCGCGGTCGCTACAACTTCGATCGGGTGGTGTTCGACTATTTCCGCGACGATCAGGTGCTGTACGAGGCGGTGAAGGGCGATCTCATCGACCTGCGCGAGGAAACCGTGCCGGT
>CAZVMA010000331.1:2071-2590 GCA_964628545.1 uncultured Pseudomonadales bacterium
AGTATGACTGGCGGCTGGAGAATTCCTCGAAGAGCTGGGCCACCGGCTACGACTCACCGGCCCGGCGCAGGGGCGAGCTGGTGCTGGCGCCCAGTCGGCTGCTGCGCCCTGCGGGCATGTGGTGGCCGATTTTCTGGAACCAGCGCGTGCCGCGACTGACGGACGTGCGGGTGCGCGAGGCCCTGTACCTGCTGCGCGATGGTGATTGGTCCAATCGGGTGCTTTCGTACGGCTTCTGGGAGAACCCGACCAGCTTCTTTCACGACTCCGAATTCGCGCACCGCGGACAGCCTTCGGCGCTCGAGCTTAAGTATCTGGAGCCCCTGCGCGACCGAGTGCCGCCGCGCGTGTTCACCGAGCCGTTCACGGTACCCGCGCAAGCGGGCGCCGGCTGGCATCGTGATCGTGTCGCGCGCGCGCTCGAGCTGTTTCGGGCAGCGGGCTGGCAGCTGACGGACGGCGTCCTGCGCAACACAGAGACCGGCGAACCGTTTACCCTGCGCCTGCTGGCGGTATCTC
>CAZVMA010000331.1:2600-3462 GCA_964628545.1 uncultured Pseudomonadales bacterium
GTCCTTCATTCCCTACGTGCACGTGCTGCGCCAGGTCGGCATCAGCGCCGAAGTCAGCTCGCCGGAAACCTCAAGCTGGCTGCACCGCTCGCGCACCGGCGATTTCGACGGCGGCGCGCTCTGGTTTCTGCCGGACAGCACGCCCACGCTGCTCGCCATCAGCACGTTCTCTTCCAGCACGCTCGGCGACGCCTACAGTCCGAACTGGGCGGGAATCAACGATCCGGCCGTCGACAATCTGCTGGACGCGCTGACCCGCGTCAGCGATCACGACGAATTCGTCGCCGTGGTGCGTGCGCTCGATCGCGTGCTCATGTGGAATTTCTACTATGCCCCGACCATGTCGCGGGTAACGCAGGCGCTGGTGTACTGGGATCGGTTCGGCCGCGTCGAGCCGGGTCGACTGGTGCGCCTGGCGGCCATCGACACGTGGTGGTGGGACGACGAGCGCGCTGATCGCATTGGCGGCGGCGGGGAGAACTGAGCATGGGCCGCTATGTCCTGCGCCGTTTGCTGCTGATCCTGCCAACGCTGCTCGGCATCATGGTGATCAACTTTGTGATCATCCAGTTTGCGCCGGGCGGCCCGATCGAGCAGATTGTGGCGCAATCCACCGGGGTGGGTGTGTCGTCCACCCAGTCCGTGTCTGCTGTCGGCCAGACCTCCGGCAGCAGTTCTCAGTCGACCTACAGCGGCAGCGCCGGGCTGCCGCCGGAGATGCTGGCAGAGCTTGAGCGGCAGTTCGGCTTCGACAAGCCGGCCCACGAACGCTTTCTGCAGATGATCTGGAACTACGCCCAGTTCGATTTCGGCCACAGCTATTTTCAGGATCGGCCGGTGTTCGATCTGGTGGTTGAGCGCA
>CAZVMA010000332.1:0-409 GCA_964628545.1 uncultured Pseudomonadales bacterium
ATCACGGCGAGGCCGTCGAGGAAAAGATCTCGCTTTCGGACCGATTCGGCCTGTGGCTCTCGTTCTACCCGTTTCCGCAGCAGGCCTATCTGGATATTGCCCAGCACTGGGTCGAGGTGCTGGCGGCCCGCCACAGCCTGGCCCTCGGGTGGTCCGAGGCCGCGCGTGCCGAGGCCCTCCGCTTTGCGCTGGCCCGCGGCGTGCGCAGCGGGCGCACCGCGCAGCACTTCGCCCGCCACTGGGTCGGCTCGCACGGCCTTTCCGCGAGGGGGTAGCCGCGAGGGGGTAGCCGCGGGCGAGTAACCCGCAGGCTGTCGAGCCCTTGGAGCATCGTCGCGAGACCTGGCGAGGGATTCACCTTGACGCTCCCGGGCGCGGTTCATAGAATGCGCCGCTCGCTCAAGTCCCC
>CAZVMA010000332.1:419-3401 GCA_964628545.1 uncultured Pseudomonadales bacterium
TTTGTTTTACCAAGTATTTTGCGAAACGCCTTGACGCCCCACGCCCCGCTCCATAAAATGCGCCCTCTCCAAACGGAGACCTTGCGTCCCCTTCGTCTAGAGGCCTAGGACACCGCCCTTTCACGGCGGCGACAGGGGTTCGAATCCCCTAGGGGACGCCAATTCTGAGAGCCCGCCTCGTGCGGGCTCTCGCATTTTCGGGATTCTGTTTCCGGTGGCCGGTACAAGCGGTTTCCCAAGTCGCGTCATTTGCTGGAACATCGGTATCGTCCGGCAGAGAGAGGGCCCGTCGTGCTCGAGCGAGCGCTTGCCGCGCCACATGTTTCCCGAGAAGCCTACGCCGCGCGCGAGCCGGCCGTGCGGGTTGGGCTGATCAACGCCCAATTCGATTTGCGAACCAGTGATGCCCCGGTACTGCTACTGCTGGCCGGTGATGACCGCATCGGCGTCACAGAGGCTGTGCAGTTGCTGCATGAATGGCTGGATGCCCGGCATCTGGACACGCACATTTTCGACCAGCCCACCCCGGAAGAACGCGAACACCCCGACTACTGGCGCTACTGGAATGCGTTGCCGGCGCGCGGGCGGATCGGCATTTTCGTGGGCGGGTGGCCGATTGACGTGATTGGTGCCCGGGCCGCAGAACGGCTGGAGACCCCAGGATTCGAGCGCGCCCTGCAGCAGGCCCGCGAGTTCGAGCGCACGCTTGCGGCCGAGGGCACGCTACTGCTCAAGTTCTGGGTGCACACCGAGGCGGCCGAACGTGCGCGGCGCCTCGAACGCGCCCGCCGCGAGCCTGGCCGGAACTGGCGCGTCGAGCCAGAGGACTGGTCGCTGCACGAGATCTTCAGCCGGCTCGAGGACGACGTCCGTCACCTGCTCTCGGTCACCGATGAACCCTGGGCCCCGTGGCATGTACTCGACGGTCGCGATGACCGCACGCGCGACCTGGCGCTCGTCGAAACCATCTTGACGGTGCTTCGAGAGCGGCTGGATACGGGACGACCCATGCAGGTACCGGCGCCGCCGCTGTCCTTGCTGCCCCAGCGTCCCCAGCGTCTCGCCAGCGTTGATTTGAAACCGGCGCGGCAAGGCGTGGATTACGGAGCTCGTCTCGACGCGGCGCAGGCGCGACTCGCAGAGCTTTCGCGACGAGCCCGCGAAGTCGGGCAGGCCACCGTGCTGGTGTTCGAGGGCTGGGATGCTGCGGGCAAGGGCGGCTCCATCCGGCGCATCACGAAGGCGCTCTCGGTGCGCGACTACCGGGTGGTGCCGATTGCGGCCCCGGACGAGTCAGAGCGTGCGCATCACTGGCTGTGGCGTTACTGGCGACAGCTGCCGCGAGCCGGGACGATGCTGATTCTTGATCGCAGCTGGTATGGACGAGTGCTGGTGGAGCGCGTTGAGGGCTATGCCGACACTGCGGCGTGGCAGCGGGCGTATGCGGAGATCCGGGCGTTCGAAATGCAGCTGGTGGAGCGCGGGCACGTGCTGCTGAAGTTCTGGCTGCACATCGATCCCGCTGAGCAATTGGCCCGCTTCCAGGCGCGCGAGTCGACCCCGTACAAGAAGTACAAGATCACGGACGACGACTACCGCAACCGAGCGCGCTGGGATGATTACGTTACCGCGGCCGAGGAAATGTTCGCCCGCACGGATATTCCGCAGGCCCCGTGGCACATCGTCGCGATGAACGACAAGAAGGCCGGTCGGATCAACATTCTCGAGTCCATTTGCGCGGCGCTTGCGGCCCGGCTTTACGATCAAGGCGTGAAAACCTAAGGTGTCGGAGGCGACAGCAGGGGAGAGGCGGGTGCAAGAGCAGGGGCCGGACTGGAATTTTGGCGACATCCTGGACGCGGTGGCGCGCGTGGTGCCGGGTGATCGACCAGCGCTGGTCCACGGCGATCGCGCCATCGACTGGGCTGCCTTTACCAAGCGCACCAATAACCTGGCGCGCGCGCTGCTATCCGCTGGCGCGGCGCCGGGCGACAAGATCGGCTTCTACATGCGGAACCAGCCCGCCTACGTGGAAAGCATTGCCGCAGCGTTCAAGGCGCGGCTCACGCACGTGAACGTGAACTATCGCTACGTGGACGATGAGCTGGTGTACCTGCTGGACAACGCCGATGCCGTCGCGGTGGTCTACGCGCGCGAGTTTGCGGCGCGGGTGTCCGCCATCCGACCGCGCCTGCCGGGCGTCTTGCTTTGGGTCGAGGTGGCCGACGACCTGGGCAGTCGCGGGGCTTCGGGTGGTGGCGCGCCGGGTGCTGGAGTCGTGCGTGATTACGAAACGCTGGCCGAAACCGGCGACGGCGAGGCGCTTAGCCTGACGCGCAGCGGCGACGATCTGTTGTTTTTGTACACCGGCGGCACCACAGGCATGCCGAAGGGCGTGATGTGGCGTCACGACGATCTCTGGCGCGTTACCGGGGCGGGCGGCAATCCCCGACTGGGCATCCCGCCCGCGAAGGATCTCGCGGATCATGTCGCTCGGGTCCGGGCCGATGCGCCGCCGGTCACCCTGCCGCTGCCCCCGCTGATGCACGGCACCGGGTTGCTGGCTGCGGTAGGCGCCATGGCGCGGGGCGGCACCTGCATCACGCTGACGGCGCGCAGCTTCGATGCGGAGGAGGCGCTGTCCGCGATCGATCGTCATCGGGTAACGAACGTGACGCTGGTGGGCGACGCGTTCGCGGCGCCGCTGGTCAAGGCGCTCGATGCGGCACCCGAGCGCCATGATTTTTCCTCGGTCCGGCTGATCAATTCGTCTGGCGTCATGTGGACGCGCGCGGTCAAGGCGGGGCTATTGCGGCACAACGAGGCGCTGACCCTTGCGGATGCTTTTTCCTCCTCTGAAGCCATCGGCCTCGGCGCCTCGGTGATGACCCGCGACCAGTCGATCGAGGTAGCCAAGTTTGCGCTCGGCCCCGCCTGCAAGGTGTTCACGGAAGACTTTCGCGAGGTTGTGCCCGGTTCGGG
>CAZVMA010000333.1:0-3398 GCA_964628545.1 uncultured Pseudomonadales bacterium
ATAGACCTTCTCGCCCCCGGTGTTGATGCAGTTGTTGCCCCGTCCAAGCAGGGTCATGGTGCCGTCCGCTTCGATACGGCACCAATCGCCGGGAATCGAATAGCGAACACCGTTGATCACAGGAAACGTGCGCGCCGTGCGCTCCGGGTCCTTGTAGTAGCCGAGCGGTAGCGGCCCTGCTTTGGCAATCAGCCCGGCCTCGCCCGAGCCCGGCTGCACCTCGCGAAAGTCTTCCGTAAAGATCTTCACATTCGCGCCCACGGTAAACGCCGCCGTACGCACCGACTCACCGCGGCGCATTCGAGACGCACCAAGCCCGGAGCCTTCGGATGAGCCCAGCGCATCGTTCAGCGCCGCGTTGACGAAATACTCCAGCAGCTCGCGCTTACACGGCTCACTCCACATCGCCCCGGCAGAGAAAATGATTTCGACGCTAGACAGATCAAAGGCGCGCGGATGTGCGCGCAGATGCTCGAGTATCGGCACGGAAAAGGCGTCGCCGACAATCGCAAGCTGGGAGACGCCATGTTCCTGGATCTGTTGCAGACACTCGGACGCACTGAACGTCGACGAGGGCAACAACACCACGCAGCCACCCTGGCAGAGCGTCGAGAGCATGGTGGTCAAACCGGTGGAGTGCATCAGGGGACACGCCGGCAGCACTGCCGGACCGATGGGCTTTGCCGCCACCAGCGCCGCATGGGTCGCCGCATCCGGCGCGTCCGACATGCGCATGATTGCGATGCGGTCGCGATGCTGCCAGACCACGGCTTTCGGGTAGCCCGTCGTGCCGCCGGTATACATAAAATATTGATCGATGCCCGAGCGCCTATTGCCGAGGGGCGCGGGGTCTCCCGTCTCGACAGCATCTCGGAACGCGCTGGCAAAGGCATTGAGTGGCTCGCCGGAACCGACCTCCAGATACGCGCGAACCTTGGGTAGCGATGGCCGCAACGCTGCGACCTGCTCGGCATACGCATCATCGTAGACAACGACTTCGGCGTCAGAATTGTCCAGCACGTGCAGCAGTTCCTTGCCGACGTACCGGTAGTTCACGTTCGCGTGGGTCAAGCGTGCCTTTGCGCACGCACCGAACAACTCGACGTAAGCCGGGCTGTTGCGAAGATAAAAAGCGACCTTGCCGTGGACGCCAAGGCCCTGTGCCAGCAGCCAGCGCGCGAGACAGTTGGTACGCGCGTCGAACTCGGCCCAAGTCCGCACCATCGAACCGCAGCGCACCGCCGGGCGTTCAGGGATCACCTGGGCGATCGCTTCAAACAGATCGCCGTAGTTCAAATCGGCAATGGTCGTCACGCGCCTTCCCCCATGAGCACTCACAGCGCCCAAGCCAGTCAGTAAAGCTCGACCACCTTGTCGTTGACAAAGGTGTAGCGGGGCTGCTTGTACCAGCCGTATAGCAGCGACTTGCGCGGTTCCTTGTGCACTCGGGTGTCGTACACCTCGAGGCGGTCGCCGGCCGGGCGCAGCCAGAAGTCGATGTCGTAGAGTTTGTGCTCGGCATCGACCACCGAAAAATCTGTGCAGGCAAAGTAGGTGTTGGCGTCGATCTGCCGCACCGGGTCGTGAATCTTCACGAAGCGAAGCGCCAGCTGCTCGCCCGTCTTGTCGTCCTTCAGCCGAAACACGCCCTCGGCATCCACCGTGCGCTCGATGTGCACGGCCATGGCTGCCTTGATGTCCTCAACGTAAAAGCGGGTACGCGCGGCCTCCGCCGCGCGCACCGAGGCTGAATCCAGGAGGCCAAGCATCACGAACAGCAGCGCTGTCCAACCAGCGCTACGGACCGTGTGCGGTCGCAACCGGCCCGAATGGCGATGCTCGACCGCAGACATTACTCGGGCTTTTCTTCCGCCGCCGCGCCGCCGTGCTCTGCCGGCTTGCCGCCATGCTCGGCCGCTGCGCCACCATGTTCGGCGGCAGGGGCGGCTTCTGCTGCCTCTTCCGGCGCCGCTTCGGCCGGTGCGCCACCATGCTCGGCCGGCTTGCCGCCGTGTTCGGCCGCAGTGCCACCGTGCTCTGCCGCAAACGCGACCATGGGCAGCGAGAGAATGAATGCCAACAACAGTTTCGTCATGTCGATCTCCTTGATCTCGTGTGTGCCCCGTTGGGCTTCATTTTTCGGACGTCGAAGCCGCTGGAACAGTACTACGGGCAGCTCGCGCGTGAACAGTCCCTGCGCATCTGGCCCACTGGATGAGTTATGCCTGGCTGAGAGGAACCGGTGGCATAGCGCGTCAGCTCGCGGGCGGCCGATCAATGCCCAGGTTGCGCGTGCGGAAGGGCTCGTCAAACCACGCCGTGAGTTTAAAGGCCAGCGATCGCCCCTCCGGCAAGCCGAAGGTGATCGAGCCCAGCTCGCCGCGGGCTGCCGGCGGCGGGGAGAAAGTACCGGCCAGTCGATCCCAGCAGGAGAAGATGGTCGAAAAATTGGCGTTGCCGTAGCGGCGCTCGACCCGATGATGCGCGGCATGAAAGCGCGGCGTGACGATCAACACGGCAAGCAGGCGCTCGACGCGATCCGGCAAGTCTAGATTCGAATGATGGAACTGGGCGCAGAGACTGATCAGCGCCTCGAACAGGAACCAGGCCACCACGCTTGGGCCCCAGGCGACCACCCAGAGCGCCTTCATGCCTGCCGACACCAGCAGCTCGCCGGGATGAAAACGAAGCGCCGTGGTGACGTCCATGCCGGTGTCCGCGTGATGCGCCTTGTGCAAACGCCAGAGCAGCGGCACCCGATGGTTCATGCGATGCCAGACATAGTCGAAGGCATCCAGCACCACGATAGACACCAGTAGTTCTGTCCAGCCCACCAACCCCAGCCAGCGCGCGAGCCCGTAACCTTCTTCCTCGACGTACACGAGCCAGAGCAGCAGCGGCACGTATACGACGATGCGCACCAGCAATGTGTTGAACGTCGCCAGCAGTCCGTGAAAGCCGAGACGCCGAAGCCGCGCAGCGAGACCCCGATACTCACCGCGCCACAGGCGCGCGGGCCAGGCCGTCTCGAGCAGCCAGAACAACCCAAACCCGCCGATGAAAACCCACAGTCGCCCGGTATCCAAATTCAGTTCCATAGCCGGGTGCCTCTTGCAACTCGCTCTGCCAAGCCTGATCTGCGCCGGTTGTCGTTTGCCGTCAGGGACCATCGCGGCAACCCGATTCAACAGCAACCATTGACGCGAGGGATCCGACGAATGAATGTAGCGATCCGCACGACCTAAGGGGAAGAGGGGCATGGTCGCATTGGCGCTCGAGAACAAACGCATCATCGTCACCGGCAGCGCCCGCGGCATGGGCGCCGCGACCGTGCGCGCTTACTGCAACGCCGGCGCACGCGTGGTGGCGATGGACGTGAACGATACCGACGGCCGCGC
>CAZVMA010000334.1:0-3365 GCA_964628545.1 uncultured Pseudomonadales bacterium
AGTACCGCATCCTGAAGGGCAATGAAGCGTGGCATACGGACAGCACCTACATGCCCCTGGCGTCCAAAGCGGCGATGCTCTCCGCGGTGGTGTTGCCGCCCGCTGGCGGCGAGACCGAATTCGCTGACATGCGAGCGGCGTGGGACGCGCTCGAGCCGGCGACGCAGCAACGGCTCGAGGGGCTGTCTGCCTACCACTCGAACTTCTACTCCCAGGCCCGCATGGGATTTACCCACCGTGTCGATCAGCTGTACAGCTTCCACGACAAGGGGGCGCCGCTGCGTCCGGTGGTAAAGGTGCATCCCGAGACGGGCCGCAAATCCATTTACACGGGGCGTCACGCTTACGGCCTGAACGGCATGACGCCTGAGGCATCCGAGCAGTTCCTGGATGAACTGCTGGCGTGGGCCTGCCAGCCGCCAAGGATTTATCGGCACGTTTGGCAAGTGGGTGACCTCGTGGTCTGGGACAACCGTTGTCTGATGCATCGAGCCTGTCCCTACGACGTGCGCCATCCTCGGCATTTGCGAGGCAGCCGCATTTCCGGGGATGCGGCGAGCGAGCTGGCCCCCACCTTCGAGGACCCGTTCGCCGGTCGCTTCAATCCCTCGTCCTCCAATCGCTCTGCCCTTGTGGTAGAGCCCGCGGCAAGGCCCGCGGCAGGGCCCGCGGCAAGGTAGGCGGCAACGCTCAACTCAGGCGGAACGTGACTGAAGCGTCAGGGATTCCGGCGTCGAGTAGCGTCCGAACGCCGGGTCGTGCAGGGTGTTGAGGTCCCAGCCGTGATGCTGGATGAACTCCTGAATCACCGCGCTCGCCGCCGCCACCGGCGTCGCCTTCAGCCGTTCGATCAGGCGGTCGGCTTCGGTCCGCGCCTGATGCAGCAGCGGGTAGGGACCAATGTTGAAGCCCTCGCGGGTCTGGAAGAACCAACCCTCGGTCGTGCGGAAGAACCGCTCAGACCGAAAACGCAGCTTGTGGGGCTCACCCTGACGCGTATTCATAAACATACCTGTCGAGATCGGATGCGAGGGGTGCACGATCCCCGATTCGCGTCACCCATGCAGTGAGGTAAATGTGTCGAAATGTCAGTATAAATGCCATAAACAGCCGGTCGAGCGCATTCTGCCGCCGTTTTCGACGCTGCGTCGAATGATCCTCGGGGCTGTACTGCTGCTCGGTTGTGCGCCGTTTGAGGGCGCCGAGGCGGGGCGCTTGGTCGTCCTGGAGGACGAGTGCCGCGGCAAACAGCTGTTGTTCATGGGTCCGATCGAGCCGGGAGACGCCAACCGCTTTGCCGATGCTTTGGCGCGCCTGGTGCTGAGCCCCGATCTGCCGGTGGTGCAGGACAACGAACTGCTCTGGACGGTGAAATTCGACAGCCCTGGCGGTGACCTGACCGAAGCCATGGCCATCGGCCGGCTGCTGCGGCAGGGGCTCGCGGCCACGGAGGTAAGTTATCGGTTCGCCAAGCGGCCGGATGGCATCTACGACTTCGAGCGGTCCGCGGACGCCATTTGTCCCGGTGGCCAAGGGCGTCTGGCGGGCTGTTTCCCGGACATCGTCAAGGCCGAGTGCGCGGGGGCGTGCCTGCTCGCCTGGCTGGGTGGGGCACAGCGCTATGCGCACGAGGGCGCGATCGGCACCCATGGCGTTCCCGACAGCCCCGACGTGGCCGATTATCTGCGTGAACTCGAGCTCGAGCCTGCTGCGCTGGCCTCGATGCGCGCGCCGGTCGACAGCGGCGAGCATTGGCTGGCCTGGCGCGAGCGCAGCGCGCTGGCCGGCCGCGCCCCCGCGCTCGCCGAACCGTTGGCGGCGTGCCCGGCAGCGTTGACCCAGCAGGAATCCCTGGATTCGGTGATGCATGAAGACCTGGCCGTGCGTGATCGTCTGATGGATCGCGCGGAGGCGCATCGCGCCTGCCGGTTGGCCATACTTGCACGTGCGCAGGCGGCGCTGCGGCCGCTGCTGGCGGCGCGGCTCGACCGCAGCCGATGATGGCGGCGTCTGTTTCGCTGCGCTGCTGGAACTGTGCGGCCGACCTGACTTCGGTCCCGCTGCCGATCAGTCGCCATGAGTTCTGCAAGGCCTGCGGTGAGGCGTTGCACGCGTGCCGGCAGTGCCGGCTGTACGACGCCCGTGGCCGCGGTTGTGGCGAGCCGCGCGCGGAGGTGCCCACCGACCCCAGCACCGCCAATTTCTGCGAGTGGTTTGAGCCGGCCAACTTGGGCGCCGCGGCAGCCGGCAGCAGCGACCGGCAGTCGGCTGCGGATCGTGCCCGGGCGGAACTGGAGGCGTTGTTCAAGCCGCCGGAGCCGCGCTGAGACTGGGCTGTTCTGCGCCGTTAGCGCTATATCCGCCCCGCGCCGCGATCGCGGCGCCCAGCAGGGCCGCAGACGCTGGAGCTTCGCCAGAGCCTGCGCTAGATTGTGCGTCACACAAATGTCGTCGGAGACGTGTGGATGCGGACCGAGGCCGTGCGCTCAAGCCACCCGCAACAGGCTGCAGTCCGGATGTCGGATGCCCGCAGCTACGATGAATGGAAGGCCGCTGCGCTCGCCCATGACGAGCGCTCGGGCGCTGCCGAGTGGCGCCAGGTGGATGAGAGCCGGCGCTACGATTATCGCGTCATCCGGCGCCGGCTGGAGGAGGTGCGGCAGGTCAAGGCCGGCGGCGATCCGCATCAGATTCTGTATTACTTGAACGAAGGCATTCACGGCAACATGGGCGGCATGGGGTCGACCCGGCTGTACCAGAAGGCGCGGTTCGGAACCAAGGATCTGGTCACCCAGTACATCGCCGAGTTGTCCGGCGCGCTGCTGATGCTGGCTGAGGTGGACGACGAGATCATCGAACTGCCGGAGAAACTCGAGTTTTTCCGCCGCGCGAGCCACTGTTTCGGTCGAACGGCCCTGATGCTGTCCGGTGGTGGCGCGCTTGGCCCGTTTCATCTGGGCGTGATGAAGGCGCTGCTTGAGCAGGATCTTCTGCCCAGCGTTATCTCCGGTTCGAGCGCAGGGTCGCTGATGGCCGCGACGGTGGGGACGCGCACCCCCGAAGAGCTCGAGGCCATGTTTGCGCCCGAGCAATTGTTCCGCACGTTTCGCGAGGTGGGCGAAAGCAATCTGGAGCTTCTGAAAGGCAACGAACGCATCGGCGTGCACGCCCTGCGCGCGTTCGTCGAGCGCCAGATTCCCGATCTCACCTTTCAGGAAGCGTTTGAACGCTCCGGTCGGCGCATCAACATCACGGTTTCGCCGCGCGAGCTGCACCAGCAATCGCGGTTGCTGAACGCCGTCACGTCGCCCAACGTGCTGATCCGCGAGGCCGTGCTGGCATCGTGCGCGGTACCGGGCGTGTTC
>CAZVMA010000335.1:0-254 GCA_964628545.1 uncultured Pseudomonadales bacterium
CTCGATCACCTGCGCACGCGGGGCGTAGCCTACGTCACGCTCACGCACTCGAAGAGCAACCACATCTCGGACTCGTCCTACGAGCCCGCCGGACAGCACGGCGGACTGTCGCCGTTCGGGCGCACGCTGGTGCCGGCCATGCAGGATCGGGGCATGATGGTCGACGTATCACACGTCTCGGATCAGGCGTTCTGGCAGGTGGTCGAGCTGGCGCGCGCGCCGATCATCGCGAGCCACTCGTCGCTGCGGCACTT
>CAZVMA010000335.1:267-3351 GCA_964628545.1 uncultured Pseudomonadales bacterium
GTGGTGCAGATCGCGGTGGGTTCCGGGTTTCTCACCGCCGAGGCGCGCGCGTGGAGCGCCCGCCAGCAGGCGGCCGCGAAGGATCGGGCCGCTGGCGCAGACCTAGCACCCGATGATCCAAAGGTGCTGGCGTGGGCGGCCGAGTGGCGCAAGCAGAACCCGTACCCCTACGCCACCGTGGACGACGTGCTGGATCACATCGATCGGGCGGTCATGCTGGCCGGTATCGACCACGTCGGCATCGGCTCGGATTTCGACGGCGTCGGCGACAGCCTGCCCATCGGCATGAAGGACGTCAGCACCTTCCCCGCGCTGGTCGACGGACTGCTGCGCCGCGGTTACGACGAGCAGGCAATCGCAAAAATCCTGGGCGGCAATCTGCTGCGCGTCTGGAACGCGGTGGTCGACTACGGCGCCGCGGCGGGCTACGCGCCGATCTGCCGCAGCTAACCGGTGCGGTCGGGCAGCGGGCGCGGCGGCCACCAGGGTCCGCGCCCAAACGACACCAGCACGGCCACGCCCAGACAGCAGCAGCCAGCGAAGGTCATCCACACCGGCCAGCCATAAGCCTCCACCACCCGCGGCAAGCCGAGGTTCAGCGTCAGGCCCGCGATCGGTGACAGCGTGGCGGTGATGCCGAACGCCCGACCCACGCCATGCGGGCTGATGCTCTCAGCGGTTTCCGAATACAGCGCGCACCAGGCCGGATAGATGAAGCCGGCGAAGAAGCCGGTGAGCGACCAGACCAGCACCAGCGTGTCCTGCGGCGTGCCTACCGGCAGGTTGCCGCCGATCAGGAAGCACGCGCCCGTGGTGATGCCGCCGAACGCGGTGATGGTTTTCCGCACCCGCAGTCGATCAGAGAGCCAGCCGGACAGGAATACGCTGGCCGTGAACACGATCCAGAACCACGAGGTCACGCCAGCCGCGTCTGCGGGGTTCAGTTGATGATGCCGCGCCAGGTAAACGGGCACGTAACCCGACACCGTGACGTAAGTCAGTGACCAGAACACGATGGTGCCGGACAGAATCCAGAGACGCGGGCTGCGGTACACCAAGCGACCGTCCTCATAGGAATCCGGTTCAGCAGCCGCCGGGGCTGTCGGCACCGCCGTCTCGGCCCGCGCCGCGGGTGCGTCTGCGAAACCGGTTTCCACCACCTGTCCGCGCACGCGCGGCGACAGGTCGCGGTAGAACACGAACAGCAGCAGCGCGGTAACCGCACCCAGCAGCGCCGCGATCCAGAACTGTGGCCGCCAGCCTGGGAACAGCGGCAGCGTCTGCGCAGCCACGGCGGTGGACATCAGCGCGCCGATGGTGAATGCCAGCGAAACCCAGGCGTAGACCATGGCTCGCCCCATGCGGGGCGTGAGGTCGCGCGATGCCGCATGCACCGCCGGGTTCATTCCCGCCATCAGGAAACTGCCCGCCATGGCGAGCGCGGCCAGGGTGTAGAAGCTCGGCGCCAGCGCGCCGCCCATGGAAATGAGCGCGTAACAGAACACCGGCCAGATCATGAGCGGTCGACGACCGAACCGGTCCGCTGCGCGGCTCAGAAGCTGCGCGCCGATGCTGTAAACGACGCCCGCCAGTGCGGCGACCTGACCCCATTCGGTGAGGGTGCGGTCAAATTCGTCCAGCACGTAGACCAGCACCGGCCCGGTCTTCAGGCTTTCGTACTGCTCCACGGCCCAACCAAGCACGATGAGCCCGAGCAGCCAGACGCGCAGCGCGCGCGACGGGGGTGCGTCGATTTCGCGCTCGCGCAGGTAGCTGAAGAAGCCGCGGCTGTGTGGTGGCTTGTCGCTCATCGTCGTGTCCCCCTGACGAGTCGCTGCGGATATCGTTGCGCGCTATCCGGACAGGTGCGTGATCAACCGCCGCATGAACACGGTGCCGGCCTCGAGCTGCGCGAGCGTGATGTGCTCGTCGGGCTGGTGCGCCTCGGCAATGCGACCCGGGCCGCAGATCACCACCGGCAGCCCGGCCGCGGCGAACTGGCCGGCCTCCGCGCCGTAGGCGACCGCTTCGGTGCCGTTCTGGCCGGTCAGCATCTGCGCCAGCTGCACGGCCGGATCGTCCGGCGCGGCCGCGAACCCAGGTACGTCGCCCAGTACCTCCAGCGTAATCGAGCAGTCCGGATGGATGGCCCGCATCTCCGGCTCCAGCGTGTCGCGACAATAGCGCTCGAAGGCGCGGAAATGCGTCCAGGCATCATCGTCGGGCAGCGCGCGGATGTCGGTGAGAAAGCGACAGTCGCGCGCGGTGATGTTGGCAGCCGTGCCGCCCGCGATCACCCCGCAGTGCAGGGTGGTGTAGGCCGGCGCGAAGGGCGAACCCGACGCTGCCCGTGCCCGGTTGGCGCGCTGGCGCGCGTCGAGCCAGGCAATCATGCGCCCGGCCACCATCACGGCCGACACCCCGTCTTCCTGCAGGCTCGAATGGGCCTCGTAGCCGCGCACCCGGGTCTCGAACAGCAGAATGCTCTTGTGCGCCGTCACCACGCGCATGGACGTGGGTTCGCCTACGATGACCGCGGCCGGCCTCGGCACGGCGTCCACCAGCGCGCGAATCAGGCGCGGCGCACCGAGGCACCCCACTTCCTCGTCGTAGCTGAAGGCGAGGTGCACAGGGCGCCGCAGCGCGCCCATGTCCGGCACCAGGGCGAGCGCAATGGCGAGAAACGCCTTCATATCCGCGGTGCCCCGGCCGTACAGGGCGCCCGCCCGCTCGGTGAGCGTGAACGGGTCGGTCGTCCAGGGCTGGTTATCGACCGGCACGACGTCGGTGTGGCCGGACAGCACCACGCCGCCAGCCACCGACGGCCCGACAGTGGCGAGCAAATTGGCTTTGGTACCGCAGTCGCTCGCTACACGGGTGGTGGCGACGCCGTGCGCGGCCAGGTAGTCGGCAACGAACTCGATGAGCGCCAGATTCGAATCGCGGGAAACCGTGGGTATGGCCACCAGCGCGGCCAGCAATTCGCGCGGGGTGTAGCGCGGGGCGGACTGATCAGCGGCCACCATCACTCCGCCGGGCGCTCTGCGGCGGCTCCACCGTCGAGCAGGTGCATCTGTCCTTCCC
>CAZVMA010000336.1:0-1971 GCA_964628545.1 uncultured Pseudomonadales bacterium
CCAAAGTCCGTCACCGTGTCCGTGCCAGACACCACCACAAACTCGTCTCGACCCAGTCCACCCGTCAGCGTGTCGTTCCCAACACCACCATCGAGCGTGTCATCACCTGCACCACCCGACAACGCGTCATGACCGTCATTACCGCTCAGCTGATCCGCACCACCTTCCCCCGACAGCGCATCACCCCCGCCGTTGCCGGTGAGCGTGTCGTCGCCCGTACCACCCGTCAGCACATCACCATGCGCCGATCCCAGCAGCGCCGTACCAGCACCCACGTTCGTGACATTGAACCCCTGGCTCCCATGCACCACCGCAGACAGATCAACGCTGTGACCCGCAGTCGTCAGATTCACGTAACTGCTTGAATACCGACCCCACTGATAGTGGTACGTGTTCCCGTCCGCCACCCACGGCGCAACCACCGTCGCGTTGATCGTGGTGCTCGAGTACCAGTGCCCGTTCGCTAGCACCAGCGTGTCTGAACCCGCACCCAGATCCGTGATCGTCAGCGTCCGTGTCTGCGCGTGGTAACCCTCCAGATAGAAGAAGTCCGAACCCGCTCCACCCGTCAGCGTGTCGCCGTTCGTATAACTATGCAGCCGATCATCCAGCCCCGATCCCACCACAGCCTTGCCAGCACCGTGGGCATACACCTCGAACCCGCCAGAACCCGTCGTGATCGCCGACAGATCCACCGCGTGGTCCGTCGTCGTCACCACCACCTTGCCGTTCACTTCCAGATCCGCAACCACCGCCGTCCATGACGACCCAAGCGTCACGTTCGCCTGCGCACCAGCACTTACACGCAGTACATCCGACCCCAACCCAAAGTCCGTCACCGTGTCCGTGCCAGACACCACCACAAACTCGTCTCGACCCAAACCACCCGTCAGCGTGTCGTTACCAGTACCACCGTCCAGACTGTCGTCTTCGGGCGTTCCGATCAGGTTGTCGTTGCCGGTGGTGCCTGTGATATCAGCCACGGATGAGCCTCGAAGTTTTCGTCGACCGGGGAACTCGGCGCCATGTTTTGCCGCAGATGCAGCCCGCTCGCGGTACGACGTCTGCAGGGGCGCGCGGGAGAACATGCGGGCGCCCCCCTATCTTCGCAGAACCTTGTCATTTTTGGACGATCTGCCAATGTCGAGAAGGTAAATTTTTTGTGCGCAATCAGGGGTCGCGGGCAAGGCCGGAGGCGACAGTGCGACTGCTTTCTCCACGCGCTTCGTGTAACGTCACCTGCCCCGCGCTGCCGTCTACCGGATGCGTCATGTCAGACATCTCCCGTCCTGCCGCCCCGGTCAGTGCCCCGTCGACCAGTACACCCGAGGGCCGTACCGCCGCGACTGATGCTGGCGCAAGCCTGGCCGCCCGCCTGCGCGCGCCTGCGCGTCGGCGACGCCCAAGTGTGGGCTGGCTGATCGCCGGCGCTCTGGGCCTGGCCGCAGCCGTCTGGCAGTTCACGCGCCCGCCACCGCCGCCGCCGGACTGGGTGACCGACGCGGCTACGGTTGCTCCGCTCACCCTGCTGGTCACCGCCACCGGCACGCTGAAGCCGCTGAACGAAGTAACGGTGGGTGCAGAAGTCTCCGGCCGCCTCGACGCCATATTGGTCGACTACAACGACCCGGTGCAGAAAGGGCAGGTCATCGCGCGCATCAACACCGAAGAGCTCGAGGCCCGCGCCGTGCAGGCGCGCGCCGGTGTCACCCAGGCTGAGGCCAATCTCGCCAAGGCCGAGCTGGACCTCGAGCGGGCCAGCAACCTGCGCACGCGGGGTTTCGGCTCCGAAGAGGCCAACGACCAGGCGCGCGTGGTGCGAGATGTCGCGCGCGCAACGCTGGCCAGCGCACGCGCCGCGCGCCAGCAGGCCGAGGTGTACCTGGAAAAGGCGGTGATCCGCTCGCCCATCGACGGCATCGTGCTCGACCGCAAAGTCGAGCCGGGGCAGACCGTTGCGGCCGCGTTCCA
>CAZVMA010000336.1:1981-3339 GCA_964628545.1 uncultured Pseudomonadales bacterium
ACGGTGGACATCGACGAAGCCGACATCGGCGAGGTGCGGGTCGGTCAGGCCGCCACCTTCACCGTCTATACCTATCCCAATCGCACCTTTGCCGGACGCGTGCGTGAGCTGCGCAACGCGGCGAAAACCATCGAAAAGGTGGTCACCTACCAAGGCGTGCTGGAAGCCGACAACGGCGAGGGACTGCTGCGCCCAGGCATGACGGCAACGGCCGACATTGCCGTGCGCAACGAGCCGAACGCGATCACCGTCGCCAACCGGGCGCTGCGATTCGTGCCGCCGGACAGCACCGGCATTGACCTGGACGATCTCGAGGCGCTGCCGCCCGGCAGCGGTCGGCTGTGGCAGGTGGATGCCGACGGCCGGTCACTAACGCCCCGCGTGATCAAGCTCGGCATCAGCGACGGGCTGCGCACGGCCGTTCTGCAAGACGGCGTGCGCGCCGGCGAGACGTTCGTGGCCGACGTCACCGAGACGAAGCGCCAGGGCGTCAGCGTCAGTATTGGCAGCGACTGAGCAAAACCATGCCGCTGATCGAACTCCGCGGCGTGCACCGCGTCTACGGCGAGGGTGATACCGAGGTGCGGGCACTGGACGGTATCGATCTGGCCATCGAGCCGGGCGAATTCGTCGCGATCATGGGGCCGTCCGGCTCCGGCAAATCCACCGCAATGAACATTCTCGGCTGCCTCGACACGCCGACCCACGGCCAGTACCTGTTCCAGGGCGTCGACGTCGGGCAGCTGACGCGCAACGAACGCGCGCGTCTGCGGCGCTACTGCATTGGTTTCGTGTTCCAGGGTTTCAACCTGCTGCGCCGGACCACGGCGCTGGCGAACCTGGAGCTGCCGCTGCTGTACCGAGGCGAGCCCGCGCGCGAACGGCGCGCGAAAGCGCAGGCGGCTTTGGCCCGAGTCGGACTTGCGGATCGCGCCGACCACACCTCCGCGCAGCTCTCCGGTGGGCAGCAGCAACGCGTAGCGATCGCGCGAGCGCTGGTCACGGATCCACTGGTGATTTTCGCGGACGAGCCGACCGGCAACCTCGACAGCGCGCGCAGCCACGAGATCATGGCGCTGCTGACCGAGCTCAACGTCACCCGCGGCATCACCATCGTGCTGGTGACGCACGAAGACGACATCGCGGCCTACGCCCGCCGCCAAGTGCGGTTTCGCGATGGGCACATCGTGGTCGATACCGCCAAGACGGGTGATCACTAATGCTGTGGTCGAGCCTGCTGCTCGCCTGGGGCGAGCTGCGCGGAAACCTGCTGCGTTCGCTGCTCACCACGGTTGGCATCATCGTGGGCGTTGCTGCAGTCGTGATCATCGTGACGCTGGGCCAGGGTGTATCGATGA
>CAZVMA010000337.1:0-3331 GCA_964628545.1 uncultured Pseudomonadales bacterium
GTCTGATCGCAAAGCTCGGGCTGCGGCAGCCCGCCAACCGCACTGCAGTCGACGTCGACACCGGTATCGCCGGTGCGCGCGCGATCGGTTTTCCGATCGTCGTTCGCCCGTCTTACGTGCTGGGTGGACGGGCGATGGATATCGTGTACAACGAGGACGAATTACGCCGCTACCTGCGCGAGGCGGTGAGCGTGTCGAACGATTCCCCGGTGCTGCTTGACCGGTTTCTCGATCAGGCCATCGAGGTGGATGTCGATGCGGTCAGTGACGGCAGCCGCGTCGTCATTGGCGCCATCATGCAGCACATCGAGCAGGCTGGGGTGCACTCTGGAGACTCGGCGTGCACCCTGCCGCCCTACCAGCTGGCGCCGATCATCCAGGACCGCATTCGTGAGCAGGTCCGGCAGATGGCGCTCGAGCTGGGTGTGGTGGGCCTGATGAACGTTCAGCTCGCCGTCCAGGGCAACGAGATTTTCGTGCTGGAAGTGAATCCGCGTGCGTCGAGAACGGTTCCCTTCGTCTCGAAGTGCATTGGCGTGTCGCTGGCGAAGGTGGCTGCGCGCTGCATGGTGGGCACCTCGCTCGACGCTCAGGGGTTCACCCGCGAGATTGTGCCGACCGTGTACAACGTCAAGGAGTCGGTATTCCCGTTCGTGAAGTTCCCGGGGGTCGACCCTATTCTGGGCCCCGAGATGAAATCGACGGGTGAGGTGATGGGCGTCGGGGACACCTTCGGCGAAGCGTTTGCCAAGGCGACTCTGGGCGCCGGCGTTAGCCTGCCGCTCAGCGGTCGGGCATTCCTGTCGGTCAAGGACTCCGATAAGCCGGGCGTGGCGGCGCTGGGTGCGGCGCTGGTGCAGCTTGGGTTTCGGCTGGTCGCGACCCGAGGCACCGCACGATCGCTGCAGGAGGCGGGCGTGCCAAGCGACGTGGTGAACAAGGCCACGGGTGGTCGCCCGAACGTGATCGATCTGCTGAAGAACGAACAGATCGACCTGATCGTGAATACCACTGAGGGGCACGTCTCGATCCGCGATTCGGCGATGATTCGGCGCCTCGCGCTGCAGAATAAAGTGTGCTACACCACCACACTGACCGGTGGCGAGGCCTACAGCATCGCCATTCGCCACCTGCAGCAGCACATGCGCGATGCGGGGGGCCGGCACCGCGATCCGCAGGACATCCGGGTGCGGCGTCTGCAGGATCTGAATCGTGCCTTGGCCGCGCGGTAGGCAGGAGAGTCATGCCCAATCCGATGACACTAGAGGGCGCCGAGGCCCTGCGTGCGGAGCTGCAGCAGCGAAAGTTCGTGCTGCGCCCGCAGATCACCCAAGCCATTGCGGAGGCGCGTGAACACGGCGATCTCAAGGAGAACGCCGAGTACCATGCCGCGCGCGAACAGCAGGGTTTCAATGAGGGACGCATTCAGGACATCGAGAGCAAGCTCGCCGATGCGCAGGTGATCGATATCTCCAGAATCCCGCCGTCCGGAAAAGTGATCTTCGGCACTACGGTGTCGCTTATCGACGGCGACTCGGGCGCAGAAGTGCGCTACAAGCTGGTGGGTGAAGACGAGGCGGATCTAAAGGTTGGTAAGTTGTCGGTCATGTCGCCGATCGGGCGCGCCCTGATCGGCAAGTCAGCCGGAGACGTGGTGACGGTGCGGACGCCGAAAGGTGCGGTTGAGTACGAGATCGACCGCGTCGAGCACCTCTGAAGTCCGCCCTCAGGTGCTGCCGAACCGGGTCAGGTTCGAGAGGCGGAGCTTGGCCTTTGGGTTGCGCCGATACAACACGACGATCTTGCCGATGGTTTGCACAATTGTTGCGGAACAGCCGTCGGCCAGCGCCGTTCTGGCGGTGGCGCGCAACTCACGATCATCTCCGGCGATGCGCACCTTGATGAGTTCGTGATCGGCGAGGGCACGCGCCGTTTCCGTGATCACGGCATCGCTGACGCCCGCGTCGCCCACCATAATGACTGGGTCGAGGTGATGCGCGATCTGCCGCAGCCGACGCCGTTCGGCAGAGGTGATGCCGGGCGGACCGGCGCTGTGTGACTGCTCATTCATCAGGACATGATCGCATAGGGCCTTGGCCATGACCAAACGCACCAAGTCGAGTCATCGCTGGCTCGCGCGTCAGCGCCGGGATCCGTACGCCCGGCAGGCCGCCGACGCGGGGCACGCTTCGCGCGCGCACTTCAAACTGGAGCAGCTCGACCAGCGTTTCCAGCTGCTGCGGGTCGGTCTTCGGGTTCTGGAGCTGGGCGCTGCCCCGGGTGGCTGGACGCGCTATGTGGAAACTCGAATTGGCCACGGCCGGCTGGTCGCCTGTGATTATCGCCCGGTCAGCGCTGGCGGCGCGACGGTGGTTGTCGAAGGGGCGTTCGGCGAGCCGGATGCCGATGCGGCCATCGACGCGGCGCTCGGGTCGCAGGGTGTGGGGCTTGTATTGTCGGATATGGCCCCCAACATCTCCGGCGTGCGCGCGGCGGATCAGGCCGCCGCGATGTATCTGGCGGATCTGGCGCTTGACGCTGCCCGCCGGTGGCTGCAGCCCGGCGGCGATCTGGTGGTAAAACTGTTCCAGGGCGAAGGCGTGGATGCGTGGCTGGCCGAGGCGCGCGCGCTCTTCGCCAAGGCGGTGCAGGTCAAACCGAAGGCGTCGCGTCCGGACTCGCGTGAGGTCTACGCGGTCGCGCGTGGTTTTCGGGCCCTCCCGGACCGGCGCGATCTCGGGGAACCACGCCACGAATCGATGATGTGAATCGGGCTAAACTGATCTCGTTTGACGCCGCCTTGATCGTCGGCGGGTCCAGAATGCACGAGCGATGCCGTCCCGGCGTCGCGGAAAGAGGATAAACCGTTGTCCGACATGGGTAAGAACCTGTTGCTGTGGCTGGTCATCGCGGCGGTCCTGCTGACGGTGTTCAATAACTTCAATGTCCGGCCTGAGCCGCAGACGCTCAGTTACTCCGATTTCATCCAGCAGGTTCGGCGGGATGAGGTGGTGCAGGTCGAAATCGACGGGCTGATCATCCGCGGCGCCACCCGCGCCGGCGACGCGTTTCAGGTGGTTCGGCCGGACATTCCGGACCAGAAACTGCTGGACGACCTGTACAACCACAACGTGGCGATCCTGGGCAAGATGCCGGAGCAGCAGAGCATCTGGGCGCAGCTGCTGATCGCCAGCTTCCCAATTTTGATCATCATCGCCGTATTCATGCTGTTCATGCGCCAGATGCAGGGGGGAGCCGGCGGCCGTGGTGGGCCCATGGCGTTCGGCAAGAGCAAGGCCCGTCTGCTGTCGGAAGACCAGATCTACCGCAT
>CAZVMA010000338.1:0-3329 GCA_964628545.1 uncultured Pseudomonadales bacterium
TGAATCCGCGGTGATCAATTCCGGATGCGCGCGCTCGAGGGTTACCAGCTCGTCGAACAGGGCGTCGTAGTCGCGGTCCGCGAGCTCAGGGTCGTCCAGCACGTAGTAGCGGTAGTCCGCGCGGCGAATGGCCGCGCAAAGCGCGTCGAAACGCTCGATGATCTCATTCGAGGCGCGAGGAGCCGGAGCAGCCTGGCCCTGGGCGGATTCGGGTCCTGCGCTCAAGTCCGGGGGGCTCTCGGTCACGCGCGCATGGACATCCGGCGACGGCAATACTCGGCGACCCGCCCCCGGTAATGCTCGATAGTCTGCGCGGTCAGCACGCTGCGCCGCTCATCCTTCAGCTCCCCGGACAGGCGCTGCGCCACATCGCGCGCGGTGCGCTGCATGTCGTCGAACGCATCGATCGGGCTCTCGGGCCCCGGCAAGCGCAGGAAGAAACAAAGTCCAGGCGACCGGAAAGCCTCGATATCCGAGAGGTCGAAGGTGCCTGGTTCGATAATGTTGGCAATGCTGAACTGAATCACCCGGCTCTCGGCGTCGATGCGATGGAAGATGTTCATCTCGCCATACCGCAATGCGTTGGCGCGCAACGCCTCAATCACCTGTGTGCCGGTGAACGGCTGCTCGCGTGGCGCGAGCACGTTGATCAGGATCAGCTCCTCGGGGCCGCCGTCGCCGGCAACCGGCTCGCGCGTCGGTGGGCTGTTAGTCGGCCCGTTCGGCCGCGGCGCTGCCCCCGCAGAGCGGCCGGATGCCGCTTTTCCGAGCGCGCGCAGCGCATCCTGCGCCCGGCGCGCCGCGCTGGCGCCGCGTCGGGATGCATCGTCGGCCGCGGGTTCCCGCACCATCGGCGAATCTGGGGGTTTGCGGGCAGATGCGCCCGCAGACGATGGGGCCGGAGCAGAAGCGGAAACCGGCGCTGCCGCTGCCGCTGCGGATGATGCCGACGCCTGCACCGGCGCCGATGGCGCAACGGCAGGCGCGACCGAGCCAGGTGCCGCAGCCCTCGGGGCCGGCACGGGCTCGTCGTCCGCCAACCCTTCTTCGAGCACGCTGACCACTGGCAGGCTGCTGCGGGGTAGCTCCGGTTCCATGCGGGGCGCCCGCTCGGCCGAACTGCGCGCCGAACCCGCGCCGGGACGTTCCACTACGCGCGCGCCCCCGTTCGGAAACTCGGTCTGAGCGGGTTCGCGCTCGCCGACCGCGGCGATCAGACGCTCGTCGATTCGCAGCTTGAGCGGGTCGCGGCGGGCCCGCCAGGTAATCCACAGCCCGTGCGCGACAACGATGGCAATCAACAGGCCGCCACCGATCAGGATCAGGTTTTTCATCTCCATCGCCCGTTCCTCCGTCGCCTGGGCCCAGCGCTGACGCGGTGCGACCCGCCGCTCGACACGGTCACTGTACCGCCAGCGCGACTGCCTGTTCCACATCCACGGTTACGAGACGCGACACACCCGGCTCGTTCATCGTGACCCCCAGCAGATAATCAGCCATTTCCATAGTGATCTTGTTGTGGGTGATCACCACAAACTGGACGTCGGCCGACATTTCGCGAATTAGATCGGCAAAGCGGCGCACGTTGGAATCATCCAGCGGCGCGTCGACTTCGTCCAGCAGACACACCGGGCTCGGGTTCAGATGGAAAATGGCGAAGATGAGCGCAATCGCGGTCATCGCCTTCTCGCCCCCGGACAGCAGGTTGATGCTGGCGTTGCGCTTTCCGGGGGGCTGCGCCATCAACGTCACGCCGGTATCAAGCAGATCTTCGCCGGTCATTTCCAGCAGCGCGTGACCGCCGCCGAAGATGCGCGGGAACAGCTCGCCGAGGCGCGTATTGACGCTGTCGAAGGTGTCCTTGAAGCGCTGTCGCGTCTCCCGGTCGATCTTGCGGATAGCCGAGAGCAGGGTTTCGAGTGCCGCTTCCAGATCGGCGTTCTGCTGATCGAGGTACGTTTTGCGCTCGGACTGGGTCTGGTACTCGTCGATGGCGGCCAGATTGATTGGGCCGAGCCGGGTGATGCGGCGATCCAGACTGGCGAGGCGCTCTACCCAGGCAGGCTCGGCGGCGTCTGCTGGTAGCCCCGCCTGCACGTCCGCCAGGACGAATCCCGCGTTGATCACCTGCTGCAGGGTATTGCGCGCCTCAACCAGGGCGCCCTGGCGCTCGACACGCGCCGTCTCGAGCGCGGCGCGAAACCGGCCCACAGCCTGCTGCGCCAAAGCGCGCGCCTGCTCCTGCGCGCGGATCTCGTGGTCACTTTCATCGAGGGCCGCCCGTACGGCCGCGAGCTCGTGCTCGATTGCGAGACGCGCGGCCAGCTTGTCCTCGCGCTCGCGCTCAAGGTCGGGCAGCGGCGCCGCGCTTTCCGCCAGACCGGCCGCGATGCGCGTGCGCTCGGCGCCAATCTGGCGCGACTGGCCCTCAAGTCGTTCCCGGGTGGTGCGCACCGCCGCCAGCCGCGACTCCAAGCTGCGCAGCTCGCTGTTGCCCGCGTGAAACCGATCGCGCGCTGCGCGGGCCGCTTGGCGCGCCTCATTCAGCGCCTGCTCGATACCCGGGCGGGCTTCGGCCACGGCCGCCCGTTCGCTGCGCCAGTGCGCGCGAGCCGCTTCCGCCGCCGCCAAACGCGGCTGTTCAGCGCCCTGTCGCGCGGTTTCCTCGGCGATCTGCCGCTCCACGTCCTCACGTTCGCGCTGCAGGCGCTCCGCGCGCGCGTCGGCCTCTGCCTTCTGCATGCGCCGCACGCTGTGATCCGCCCGCAGCTCGGCAATGCGGGCAGCGGCAAGTGCACCCTCTCGCTGACGTTCATCGCGCCCGATCTCGGCGTCGGTCACCTGCTGCCGCGCCGCCAGGCGAGCATCCTGCAGCGCCAGCAGGCCGCGCTCGGCGTCTTCCACCTGCACCGAGAGGGCATCGATGGCCTGGGCGCGCTCGATGATGCCGGCCTCATCGTCGCCGCGGCCCAGCACGCGCACCCAATCGGGGCCGACCCAAACGCCGGCGCGGGTGATGACGCTCTGGCCGGGTGCCAGAGTGTTGCGGTGCGCCAGCGCGACGGCTACCGATTCCGCGGCAAATACGCCGCTCAGCAGCGAGCCAAGCTGCAGCGACCGGCTGTGGACCAGCGACGCCAGCAGCGGCAGGTCACCATCTACGCGCGGCTCGATTCGCGCCTCGGCCAGACTGAGACTGCCGCCGGCCCAGCCGGCCGCGGCGAGATCGGTCAGCGCATCCTCGTAAGCATCGATCCGGGGCACCACGATGGCCTGCAGGTAGTCGCCCAAAGCAGTTTCAACCTTTTTTAATGATACGGCGGCCACCG
>CAZVMA010000339.1:0-939 GCA_964628545.1 uncultured Pseudomonadales bacterium
CGTTGTTTGCCCCCGCGTCGATGGGCAGCCCGTTGTACTGGCGGAATACCAGCGGGTGACCATACCGCGCCGTCAGCAGCTTGGGCGGAAACGTGCCGTCAAAAGTCCACACCGAGTTCGGTTCCTGTACCGGCATCTTCGGGTGTATGCGCATGGCGATGCCGCGCGTCGTCCCGTTAAACGCCGGGTCGCCGTTGCCGGTGGTGTTGTGATACAGCCCGCCCGGGCCGAATTCGCCCAGCCGGTAGCCGTGGCGCTGCAGCCGGTCGCGCACGCCGCCGTTCGTGCGAGCGCCGGTCGTGACGGACTGAAAATACTCGCGCGGCTTGAACTCGTTCCAGCGCTGATGCGCGAACCAGACGCCCGGCGGACGCCCTTCGATAGCGGTCTTGGTGAGCGAGCGGCCGATGCACTGCCCGATCATCGCCTGCCAGGGGTTGGGGGCCGACTCGTTCGCCTGCTCTCTCGGCAGCGGCGACAGCGGCTGGGCGAGGAAGCGGTCAAGTGCTGCTCCGTTCGGCGAGTTCTGGCAAAGCCCTGCCTCCGGCTGAGGCAGCGGATTGCAGTTGGTGCACACGCGGGTCGACGCGAACTGAGAACCGAACTCTTCGAACAGCAGCACCGGAGTAGTGAACGGCTCGGCACCGAACAGCGGGCTCGGGGGGGCACCGGTAGGAATGTCGTAGGCCTGGGCGTCCCTGCCTGCCGTCATAGCCAGCGAACCCAGCGCCAACGCTACGGCCAGGGGCGCCGCAAGCCATTCTCGAGCGCGCGCTTTGCTCGCGGTGACGACGTTTGGTCCAAGCCGCGCGGCCCCGTCCTGCCAGAGCTCCCGATGCTCTGCCCGAGCACGTTCTTTGATAATTGTCATGTCCTTCCCTTTACTGTCCATGTCCACATACCTCGTGGTCGAACTGTCCTGTTTTTTCTTTCTGTGGG
>CAZVMA010000339.1:949-3326 GCA_964628545.1 uncultured Pseudomonadales bacterium
CGCGCCCCAGCGGGACCGAAACCCATGCAGCACGGCGTTGTGCCGGAGAAGCAATAATCAGGATTTTTGTCTGACCGATGTAATCGTGATGTGAATAATTTTACAGCAAGAAACAGGTCATATATATGTCATGAAAGCATCGTATTTTCCGATCTATAAATAACCAATTAGTTGACTAAAATTATATTGTCGTTTCTTGCATAAGCGTTGCCGGCCGCGAGTCGACACATCGGGTCCGGCACTGGCAGCCCACGCAGGTTGCGGCAACCAGACCGGCCTGACAGACTCGGACCACCCACGAGCGACTTCCGAGGCCCCAATGACCGACCCCGCAGCCCGCCCCCAAACGCTCGGCGCGCTGCGCGCTTCGGGCTACGTCGTCCGCCCGGTGAAAGCCGAGATCCGCGGCAACCTGATCGCCCGTCTGCGCGCCGGCGACCCCCTGTTTCCGGGCGTCACCGGCTATGACGACACGGTGATTCCGCAACTGACCAACGCCATCCTCGGCAACCAGGACATCATCCTGCTCGGCGAGCGGGGTCAGGCCAAATCACGCATCGTGCGCAGCCTGATCAATCTGCTGGACGAATGGACACCGACGCTGGCGGGCACGGAGATTCCGGAAAGCCCGTACGCGCCCGTGACGCCGGCCGGTCGGCAGCTGGTGGCCGAGCACGGCGATAACACCCCTATTCGCTGGCTTCACCGCAGCGAGCGCTACGCCGAAAAGCTGGCGACGCCGGACATCACCATCGCCGACCTGATCGGCGAGGTCGACCCGATCAAGATTGCCGAGGGGCGCTACCTGTCAGACGAGCTCACCCTGCACTACGGCCTGGTTCCGCGCGTCAACCGGGGCATCTTTGCGATCAACGAATTGCCCGACTTGGCCGAGCGCATTCAGGTGGGCCTGCTCAACCTGCTGGAAGAGCGAGACGTGCAGATTCGCGGCCATCGTGTGCGCCTCGACCTCGACGTGTTCATCGTCGCCACCGCCAACCCCGAGGATTACACCAACCGCGGCCGCATCATCACACCGCTGAAAGACCGCTACGGCGCCCAGATCCGCACCCACTATCCGCTGCGCATCGCCGACGAGATCGCCATCATCGAGCAGGAGGCGAGCGAGGCCGACATGTCGCCCGCCGAACTGGCGGTACCGCGGTTCATGAAAGAGATCGTGGCGGAGATCACCCATCAGGCGCGCCGATCGCCCGACATCAACCAGCGTTCCGGCGTTTCCGTGCGCACGTCGATCGCGCTGTACGAGGCGCTGGTCGCCAATGCCTTCCGCCGGGCGCTGCGCACCGGCGAAACGGAAGTCGTTCCCCGCATCTCGGACCTGCCGTTCGTCGTGCCCAGCTTCCAGGGCAAAGTCGAGTTCGAGGCCACTGAAGAAGGCCAGGAAGATCGTGTCACCCAGCGCATCATGCAGACCGCGGTGAAAACCGTGTTCGACCGCACCTATAAGGTGGCGGATCTGAAGCCGGTTGCCGCGGCCTTCGAAGGCGATCTCACGATCGAAACCGGCGAGAGCGCCCCGGCCAGCGAATACGCCCAGATCGCGCGCAAACTGCCGGGCATCGAGCAGTTCTTCCCGGATGCGGACGCCGCCAGTCCCGGGGTGCGCGCCGCCATCATCGAGCTGGTTCTGGAGGGCCTGCACCTGCACAAGGTGCTGAACAAGTACGAGCACGCGGGCTTCTCAACCTATCGACGCTGAGCGTCCCGGGGGCATTACCCATGCGCCAATTTCCAAAGGGGTTCCGCTTCTCGCGCTGGGATGGCAGCCAGCAGATCGGCATCGATGCAGACGCAGTGCTGGGCGCCCTGGCCGAGGATCTCATGGAGTACGGCGACCTGCGCTGGGCTATGCGCAACCTGCTCTCTCGCGGCATGCCAATGCCCGAGGGCGGCGCCCTGAAGGGTTTACGCGAGATGCTGCAGCGCGCGCGCGACCGCAAGCGCGAGCAACTGGAACGCTTCAACCTGTCCAGCATCTTCGAAGATTTTCGCGAGCGACTGGACGAAATTCTGGCCATGGAGCGCGAGCGCATCCAGGAGTGGCTTGATAAAGACACCACGGACGACTTCTCGGGCGAGGTGCTGAAGAACATCGCGCGGCGTAACAGCGAGACGCTGGATGGCTTGCCGAGCGATCTGGCAGGGCAAATCCGCGCGCTCGAAACGTACGAATTCCTGAACCCCGACGCCCAGCGCAAGTTCCTCGAACTGCTGAACGAGCTGCGCAAGAACATGGCGAACTCGTTCTTCCGCAACGTCGAGGACATGGTGCGCAATCTGTCCGACGGCGACCTCGATCGCATGAAGGACATGCTGAAGGCATTGAACGAGATGCTGGTGAAGAAAATCGCCG
>CAZVMA010000340.1:0-3313 GCA_964628545.1 uncultured Pseudomonadales bacterium
CCTTTCTCGGCGACGCCCATGGGCGTGATCACGACAGCCGCGTCGAGCTTGCGCTTGACGCCGACTACCGCTTCACGGGCCTGCGCATCCGCACGCGCGCAAACCTGGGTGCGTACGCCTCCACGTTTGGCACCCTGGTGCCCACCGTGATGTATGCGCTGATCACGCCCGGGCAGTACGTGATTCCAGCTGCCTATGTGGAGGTGGCGGGCATCTATACCAACACCGCGCCGGTAGATGCCTACCGCGGTGCGGGCCGTCCGGAAGCGTGTTACGCCATCGAGCGGGTGGTCGAGCACGCCGCGCGCACTCTCGGGCTCGACCCGGCCGAGCTTCGGCGACGCAACTTCGTGCGCAGCTTCCCGCACCGTTCGGCGCTCGGTCTGGTCTATGACACCGGCGACTTTGTCGGGCTGCTCGACCAAGCGCTCGAGATGATCCATTACCAGGATTTTCCGGCCCGTCGCGCGCAAAGCGAGGCCCGGGGGCTGCTGCGCGGCATCGGTTTCTCGGCCTATATCGAGATCGCGGGTTTTGGCCCATCGCGCCTGCTGGGGCAACTGGGTGCGCCTGGCGGGGTCTGGGAATCGGCCGAAATCCGCGTCAACGCTTCCGGTACGGTGGAAGTCATCACGGGCTGCCATTCCCACGGCCAGAGCCACGAGACCACGTACGCCCAGCTGGTCTGTGACCGCCTGGGCGTGCCGTTCGAGGCGGTGCGCATTCATCACGGCGATACCTGGCGCGGCCCTGCGGGTTCCGGCACCTCGGGCTCGCGGTCGTCGGTCGGCATGTCGGCGATCGATGGCGCGTGCGACAAGATCATCGCCAAAGCCCGCATCATTGCCGCGAACCTGCTGAACGACACGGCTGAGCGGCTGACGTTCGCGGACGGCGCATTCAGCGCGCCCGGCGGTGGTCGGGTGACGTTTGGCGAGGTGGCAGCGGCGGCGTACGCAGCGCAGCGATTTCCCACCGACATGATCGAGCCGGGTCTGCACGCGGTCAGTTTTTTCGACCCGCAAAACTTCACCTATCCGGGCGGGTGCTACATCTGCGAGGTGGAGATCGATCCCGAAACCGGCGTCACGCGCATTGTCGACTTCGTGGCGGCGGACGATTTCGGACGCATTGCCAACCCCATGATCGTGCACGGTCAGGTGCAGGGCGGCATCACGCAGGGTATTGGTCAGGCGCTGCTCGAGCGCTGCGTCTACGACCCCGAATCGGCGCAGCTGCTCTCCGGCTCGTTCATGGACTATGCCCTGCCGCGGGCCGACGACGTGCCGCGGTTTCGCATCACGCTGCTGGAAACGCCGTGCCCCGGCAATCCGCTCGGCATGAAGGGCTGCGGCGAGGCCGGCGCAATCGGCGCGCCGCCGGCGGTGATCAACGCCATCACCGATGCGCTGGGCGTGGTCGATATCGAGATGCCCGCAACGCCCGAGCGGGTGTGGCGAGCCGCGAATGGTTGTCCTCCGGGCTGAGCCCCGGATGACCACCCCGAGATTGCGCAGGAGGGTTCATGTATCCATTCGAGTATCTGCGTGCCGAAAGCCTGGCGGCGGCGGTGGCCGCCCTGCGCGCGGATGAGGGCGCAAAACTGCTGGCCGGCGGACAATCGCTGCTGGCCGCCATGCGCCAGCGGCTGGCTCAGCACGCGCTGCTGATCGATATCGGCACACTGCCCGAGCTGCGCGGCATCGCGTGTGAGGGCGATCGACTGCGCATCGGTGCCTGTGAGACCCATGCTGAGGTTGCGGCTGCACCGCTGGTGATGCAGCACCTGCCGGCGCTCGCCCGGCTAGCGGCGGGTATTGCCGACCCGCTGGTGCGCCACATGGGCACGCTCGGCGGTTCACTGGCCAACAACGACCCCTCGGCCGACTATCCGGCGGCCGCGCTGGCGCTGGATGCGGTTATCCACACCAGCGAGCGAACGCTCGCGGCCGATGACTTCTTTACCGGTATGTTCGAGACGGCGCTGGGTCCGCAGGAGATCCTCACCGCGGTGTCTTTTCGCGTGCCGGTACGCGCGGCCTATGTGAAGTTTCCCAATCCGGCCTCGCGCTACGCCATGGCCGGGGCGTTTGTCGCGCGATTTACTGACGGCGTGCGGGTGGCTGTCACGGGGGCGGCGCCGTGCGTGTTTCGCGCGCGTGCCCATGAAGCCGCGCTGAACCGCCAGTTCGATGTTGGCGCTGTTGCCGAGCTTGGTTTCGATCCTGGCGATCTGCTGGGCGACATGCACGGCGCTGCGGATTACCGCGCCCAGCTCGCCGCAGTGGTGACACGCCGCGCGGTGGCGGCGTGCATGGGCTGATCACTCGATCTGATTACGCGATCTGATCACTCGTTCAAAAGCGCGAGCCGCGGCTCGTTCGGCCACATCCACTCGGGGCCGATCACCTGGCGCACCCGCAGCTCCTCCGGAATGTTCTCGATGCCAATCATGCGGTCGGCGTGCTGGTGCCAGTGATAGATACGCGATTCTTGATAGGACAGCGGCACGCCCTTGAAGCCGTAAGAGTCGACCGACTTCTGGATCCAGTTGCCGAACTCGGTGTCCTCAAGCAGCACCTGGATGAGCTTTTCGCCGTTGTTTTCGGTCCACGAGTCAGGTGCCGGCGCATCGCCCCAGTCGGGCGCGAAGGTCCAGGTTTCCAGCCGGCATTTGTCGATGCCGTTCGGCCAGAAGATCAGCGGTGGTAGCGCATTCTGATTGAGCGGTGACACCCAGTTGGGGAACAGCCCGTATGACTGCGTGCAGGTGCGGGCGATTTCGCCCACGGTTTCGATCTCCGGACGTCCCACGTTCATCGCCGCCATGCGCCGCGCCATCGCGGGATCGCTGCTCGCAGCCAGCATGGCCGAGGGTATCGGCGCGATCATGCGGCCGTGTCCCTGCGGGTACAGGGTATTGACGTTGCGGCGGTCGTCCAGGATCGGTGACACGGTTTTCGGGTGGATGCTGCGAACGTGGTACACCTCCTCGTTCGCTTCCATCGCGATTTTCCAGTTGCAGTTCAAATCGAAGATATGGCGGGCAGCCAAGCGGCACTTGTCGAACTGAAACTCCTGCCACTCGTCGGCAATGGGGCCGAGCCATTCGAGCAGGGTGGGCGCTGCATCGTCGAAGTTCACGAAGATCAGGTTGCCGAAGCGCTCGCAGCGGATGCTGCGCAGGCCGCGGCAGGAAAAATCGAGATTGCGGAAGTCCTCCGGGTCGCGGATGGCGATCAGTTCGCCCTTCAGTCCGTAGCTCCAGCCGTGATAGCGGCAGGTCAGCCGCGCACGCACGCCGGACTGATCC
>CAZVMA010000341.1:0-3308 GCA_964628545.1 uncultured Pseudomonadales bacterium
ACGCATGCCCGGCGTCAGCCAGGTGCACACGCTGAGCGTGGCGCATGGCGAGCTGGCCTTCGGCCGTCGCTGGCGGACAGCGCGTGCGCTGAGCCGGTACCGGTTTGATCAGGCGATCGTGTTGCCAAACAGCCACAAATCGGCCTGGATCCCCTGGTTCGCCGGGATTCCGCGGCGCACGGGCTTTCTCGGCGAGGCTCGTTTCGGCGTCCTGAACGACTGGCGCCGCCTTGATCCGGCGCGTCTGCCGCGTCTGGTCGACCGGTTTCAGGCGCTCGCCCTTGCGGCGGATGCGCCGCAGCCGAGCGAGGCGCCGCCCGCGCCAGAGCTCGAAGCTGATGGCGCATCGCGGGATCTCGTTTGCGCGCGGCTTGGGCTCGACCCCCGTGCCGCCCCGCTGATCCTGTGCCCGGGCGCGGAATTTGGCCCCGCCAAACAGTGGCCGTCCGCCCACTTTGCGGCGGTCGCTCGCGCGGCGCTGGCGGCCGGACGCGCAGTCTGGCTGCTTGGCTCGCCGAGAGACGCGCGCATTACGCAGGCGATCGCCCGCGCGGCGCCGGGAGCGCGGGATCTGGGCGGTCAAACGTCGCTTTTGGAAGCTGTCGATCTGCTGTCCTGCGCCGGTCAGGTGCTCAGCAACGATTCCGGCTTGATGCACGTTGCAGGCGCGCTGCGGCGCCCGGTGATCGCGGTCTATGGATCCACCTCGCCGGCCTTCACGCCGCCGCTTGGCCCCGCAGCGCAGGTGCTTCGACTGGGCTTACCCTGCAGTCCGTGCTTTGCCCGCGTGTGTCCGCTGGGTCATCTGGATTGCCTGCACCGTCTCACGCCCGAGCGCGTGCTGGAGGCGCTGTGACCCGGGTGCTGCTGGTCAAGATGAGCTCGCTCGGCGACGTGGTGCATGCGCTGCCGGCGGTCACGGATGCGGCGCGACGAGGGTTCACGTTTGACTGGGTGGTCGAGGAGTCCTTCGCGGCCATCCCTGCGCTGCATCCGGCCGTGGCGACGGTACTGCCCATTGCCTGGCGGCGCTGGCGGTCGCAGCTCTGGTCCGCGCGTGGTGCGCTCGTCGAATTTCGCCGTCGGTTGCGCGCCCGCCGCTACGACCTGGCCCTGGATGCCCAGGGGCTGATCAAGAGCGCAGTGGTAACCGCCATGGCGCGGGCTGACGTGCGCGCCGGTTTCGCGCCGGGCTCGGCGCGCGAACGGCCCGCGACCCTGGCGTACGCGCGCCAGATCCCTGTGGCAGTCGATCACCATGCCGTGCACCGGCAGCGGACGCTGTTTGCAGCTGCTTTGGGGTACCCGCTGCCGGAGCACGCCCCGGACTTTGGCCTAAGCCGCGACGCCTCAGGCGCGGCGGTCCCCGGCGCCCGGGACGACGCACCCGAGTGCGTGCTGCTGCACGGCACGACCTGGCCAAGCAAACATTATCCGGAGCCGTTCTGGATGGCGCTGGGCGCGGAGGCGCGAGCGGCGGGGTTCGCGGTTGGCCTGCCCGCGGGCAGCCCTGCGGAAGCGGCGCGTGCCGGGCGCATTGCGGCGGCTGTCGGCGTCGTACCGTGGCCGCGCACCGGGCTCTCTGAACTGCTGCCCCGGTTGGCGCGCGCGCGACTGGTGATCGGCGTCGATTCCGGTCTGCTGCACCTCGCCGCTGCCCTGGGTCGCCCATCGCTTGGGCTGTACGGCAGCACGGACAGCGCTCGCACCGGCTGCCTGGGGCCGCGGGCCCAGCACCTGCAGGCCGAATTTCCCTGCGCACCCTGCCGCGCGCGCGCATGTCACTATCGCGGCCAGCCGGTGGCTGCTGCCCGCGGCGTCGGCTCGGCGTTGGCGACTGGCAGCATCGAGCCGCCGTGCTTCATTTCGCTGCCGCCTGAGATGGTCTGGTCGCGCGCCCTGCGCCTGCTGGCCGCGCCAGCGTGACGGCCCCGGTCCGGCGACTGGCCTTCGTGCTGTTCCGCTATTTCCCGTTCGGCGGCCTGCAGCGCGATTGCCTGCGGCTGGCGGAAGCCTGCGCGCGAGCCGGTCATCAGGTCGAGCTGCACACCATGTCCTGGGATGGGCCCCGCCCCGAGCACCTGACGGTGCGTGAATATCCGGTACCGGGCTGGACCCACTACGGTCGCGTACGGCGCTTCGCCGGCCTGTTAGCTGCGACCCTCAGTGCGCGGCGCGCGCGCGGCGAGATCGATCGCGTGATCGGTTTCAACAAGCTGCCCGGGCTCGACATCTACTACGCAGCCGATCCCTGCTTTGCCGCGCGCGCCGATGTGCGGGGCCGGCGCTGGCTGCCGCGCTATCGAACTTACCTCGAGCTCGAGGCAGCCGTGTTCGCCAGCTCGGGTGGTGCGCGGATTCTGTCGCTCACACCGCAGCAGGCAGAGACCTACCGTGCCGTCTACGGCACCCCGACGGCGCGGTTTTACCCGCTGCCGCTGCCCATTGGTCCGGAGCGACAGCGACCGGACGATGCCGACTTGATTCGCGCCGCATTTCGGCGCGAGCTCGGCGTCGACGAGCAAGACTGTGTGCTGCTGGCGCTCGGGTCCGGGTTCCGCACCAAGGGGCTCGACCGATCGCTGGTGGCGCTCAGCGCGCTGGCGCCCGAATGCCGGTCGCGGGTGCGCCTGCTCGTCGTCGGTGCGGATCGCCCGAATTCCTACGTGCGCATGGCCCGGCGGTTGGGTGTCGCCGACGGCGTGACGTTTGTGGGCGGCCGCGCAGACGTGATGCGCTACCTGCTAGGGGCCGACCTCCTGGTGCATCCAGCACGGGTCGAAAGCGGGGGCATCGTGCTGCTCGAAGCCATGCTGGCGGGTCTCCCGGTTATCGCCTCGGCCGCCTGTGGCTTCGCGCCCATCGTCTCTGGTGCCCACGCCGGATGCGTGCTGCCGGAGCCGTTCCAGCAGTCAGCACTCGATCAGGCCCTCGCGGGCGCAGTTGCCGATCCGCGTGCACGCGCGGCGTGGTCGGCTGGTGGTCTCAGGTTCGCGCGGGACATCGATCCGGTGGCTGATCTGGCTCGGCTGGTCGATCTGGTGACGGCGGACGGGCAGTGACCGACTCGACCCCCCAAATCGCCACGCGCCGGCTGTGGGTGCGGGAAGATGTGCGTGAGGCGCTCGGCCCGGATCCCTTCGCTGCGGCGTTCGCGTTGCGTGGTGTTGTCCATCGCGCCGTCGCCAATCGAGCTACGCTGGCGGTCGAGCTCTGTGATCGGCCGTTCTTCGTCAAGCGCCATCTCGGGGTGGGCTGGCGTGAGATCCTGAAAAATCTGGCGAGTGGGCGTCTGCCGGTGTTCTCGG
>CAZVMA010000342.1:0-1261 GCA_964628545.1 uncultured Pseudomonadales bacterium
CCGAGGGCGTGCCAGCACCGCAATCGGTGCCTGCCCGGCCTCGCGTCACAACCCCAAACGCCCGAACCACCCCAGGCATTCCAATCAGCCGAACCACCCCCACCGTCACCGCTCGAGCCACGCATTGAACCTGGGCGTACGCTTTTCCCGAAAAGCCGCCACGCCTTCCCGAGTATCGGGATGATGATCGGTGATCGCGGTACGAGTCGCGATGTCATCCAGCGCTGCGTCCCATGACTGGTCAGCAGCGTTGTAAATGGAGCGTTTCAGCATCCGCATGGAGACTTGCGGCCCGTTGGCCATTTCCTCAGCCAACGCAAGCGCGGAGGCCTCCAGCTGATCAGGATTGACGACCTCATGCACCAGACCCAGCGTCAGTGCCTCCTCAGCCGTCACGATGCGTTTTCGCAGCAAGAAGTCGAGCGCGCGCGCCAATCCAAGATGCTGGACCAGCAGATATTGGCCGCCCTCGTCGGGCAGCAGGCCGAAGCGCAAGGTGGCGCTGCCCATCCGGACACCTGCGGCGGCGATGCGGAAATCGCAGGCCAGTGCCAGCGAAAAGCCGGTCTGGATGGCGACGCCGTTGATGGCAGCGATGGTGATCTTGTCCAGGCTGCGCAGGCAGCTGTTGACGCGCTGCGAGATCACCCGCAGTCCGTTGTAGGTGCCGAGAGCGTTGTCGTGCCCGGGTGGAATGGGCGGTACCAGTGCGTTGCCGCCCAGCGCCGCGTCCTTGTAGGCGCCCAGATCATCGCCGGCGGAGAACGCGCGTCCGCTGCCGGTAAACACCAGCACGCGGACAGCATTGTCCATCTGGGCCTGCGTCATCGCTTCGATCAGATCGCGCTTCATGGCGACCGCCATGCCGTTCAGGCGCTCGGGCGTATTAAAGCGGAACCAGGCGATGCCCGGTTCTCGCAGACTGACCTCGAAGCCGCTGAATGCTCCGGTATCCATCTCAGTCTCCCATGAACATGCGCCACGTCTCGAGATCGTTGATGCGCAGGTAGGTGTTGTGGCGCTTGGTTTCAGCCATGGTCGCGTTTGGCACGTGGCCGTAGTTGTGGCCCGGCAGCAGCAGCGTGTCGTCCGGCAGGTCGCGCAGCTTCAGCAGCGTGCGAAACATGTCCTCGGAATTGGAGCCGGGCAGGTCCACCCGGCCGCAGCCGTTGATGAACAGCGTGTCGCCCGACACCAGCGTGTTATGAACGCGGAAACACTGAGAGCCCGGTGTGTGTCCTGGCGTGTGCAGGAACTCCAC
>CAZVMA010000342.1:1271-3298 GCA_964628545.1 uncultured Pseudomonadales bacterium
CGCGGACGTCACCGACATCCAGCTTGTCGCCCGACGACACGCGCACCAGATCGCTTTCCGACAGCCCGGTCACCTTGCGCACCCCGTCGGCTTCGTGGGTATGCGCGTAGACCGGACACGGCAGTCGGCCAATCAACTCGGCAACGCCCTCGACTGAGTGTCCGCCGAACGAACCGCCGCAGTGATCGGGGTGATAGTGGGTGATCAGCGCGCCCTTCAGCCGATAGTCGCGTTCGGCGAGATGGCGCACGATGCCGTCGATGTCCCAGGCCGGGTCGACGACCACCACCTCGCGTGTGGCGCGTGAGCCGACGACGTAGGTGAAGTTCTGCATGGGCCCGATTTCGATCTGCTCGATGATCAGCTCGTCGGACAGTGTCGGTGTGTCGGTCTGGTTTTGGTTCATGGCGAGTTCCCTCAAGCGGGTGCGGTCGATGCGTCAGGCTCGAGTCTAGCGCCTGCAGCGAGCGTGATGTGGGTGATTTCCGCGCGCGACCCGAGACGCAGGATCGGGCCCCAGGTCCCGGTGCCCGGCGAGACGTGCAGCAGGGTTTCGGGCACGGCGTTCCCGCGGTCGATCTGAGCCCGGACAACCCGCTGCGAATCCACGTGATACAGCCCGCAGATGTGGGGAAACACCCGCTTCACCAACAGGTTGAACGGCACGATCTGGCCGTTGTGGGTGTGGCCGCAGAGCATGAGGTGCACCCCCCAGGCGGCGGCATCGGTGGCGCCGTCCGGTCGATGGTAGAGCAGGATGCGATAGCGATCCGGTGCGGGCTCGATGAAGGGAAGCACGCGACCCACCTGGGTTTTTGGTTCCGCATCGTCGATACCGATCAACTGCAGCCGTCCGGTCAGCACGGCTTCATTGCGCAACACCCGGACGCCGACGCGGGTAAGCCGCGCGCAGATCGCCTCCAGATCGACGTAACGCTCATGGTTGCCGATCGCAAAAAAAGCGGGTGCACGCAGCTTGCCCAAACTGGCCAGCGCCGTTTCGCTGATGCCCGCGAAATCGATCAGATCGCCGGTGATCAACACGGCATCCGCCTCCAGCCGATTCACCCGGCGAACCACGCGGGCCAGGAAGGCAGGCGTGCGCGAACCGACATGCACGTCGCTGATCTGCACCAGCCGCACGCCCGCGACCTCTTCGGGCGCGCTGCTCGGCACCTGCAGCACGTGCGGCCGGATGATAAGCCGCTGCGCATTCACGAACCCCCAGACGGCAAGCAGCCCGATCAGCGCCGATAGCGCGATGCCTGATTCTCGAGCGGGCAGGGGATGGATCAGGTTCGCCAGCTCCCAGCCGAATACGATCGGAAAGCCGATGAACCCGATTCCGAAGCCGGTCATCACCAGTGCGGCGCAAACCCGGCCAGTGGCCGCAATCGCTGCGGATTGGGTGCGTCGCGACAGCAATTCCGCGGCGACGCGCAGCGCCAGCGGGCCAACCAGCAGTGCGAGCAGGATCTGTGTGTCGGGTTGCCAGTCCGGCAACAGCAGCCCGAGCACGCGCAGCGGCGGATAGATGATCAGGCCGAAATACAGGGTGCTGACAACCAGCACGGGCAGCATCCAGCGCGTCAGCCGGCGCGCAAACCCCGGCGCAGCAGCGGCCTGGGCCGGGGCGCGTTCGTCGGTGCTCAAATGATCATCCTCGCCAGCAGGCAGGTGGCAGGTTCCGCGCCCGCCGCCTCGATTTGGGGTCGCTGGTCGTGTTGTCCCGCGTGGTCGACGCCGTTCGGTCTGAAGCGACGCAACCAGGGGCTCGGCAATAGTGCCGCCTGCTCCGGCTCGAGCCGCATTCCGCCGACACGAACAGCGGCACGCTCGGCCATGCAGAGCAGATACGGCGCATCGATCGGCAGCGTGCATGCGGAGCCCGGGCGCACGCGCGCGCGCAGCACCTCGAAATCGGGAAAGCGCGCGAGCCGCTCCAGGCCGGGCCCGACGTGCTCTGGTTCGGGCTCGGCGGGCGTATCGAGCTGCATGCGCGGGACCGCATAGGCGGTATCCCAATG
>CAZVMA010000343.1:0-3298 GCA_964628545.1 uncultured Pseudomonadales bacterium
ACAAGGCGCGCGTGAATGTGCCGCTGTCGGACACGTTTGCCGTGAAGGTGGGCGCGACGCAGAAGGAATCGGACGGCTACTACGACAACATCACCACCGGCGGTTCTGCCGGCGAAGTTGATTACGGCAGCTACACGGTATCCGCGCTGTGGACGCCCACGGATAACATCACCGCTCAGCTGACCTATGATCGCATTGACGACGAGAGCGACATTCCGCCGCAGGATCCGCGCTACAACGGCCCGGACCCGTACGTGAATGAAGCCGACTTTGACGAGTTCACCTCCTACGAGGTCGATTCGTTCGGGCTGCAACTCGAAGTTGCGACAGATGTCGGCACGCTGACCTCCATCACCGGTCTCGTCACGTCGAACGACACGGTCGGGCAGGACTTTGACGGATCGACCAAGCAGTCGACGGCTGTTCCGTTGGTGCAGCTGCACACGCTGCGCGATCAGGACTACGACAGCTTCTCGCAGGAGCTCCGCTGGGCCGGAGATATCAACGACCAGTGGGCCTACCAGGTCGGTGCTTTCTATATGGAAACCGAACTCGGCTTCCAGCAGGGCACGAACCAGATTCTGCAGCTGCCGCCGGTGGCTTTGGGGCTGCAAGCCTGTATCCCGGGCGTGATTCCGCCGAACCCGAACACCGGCGCGCTGTGTCAGGTGGGTCCGTTGTACTCCGTGCAGAAGTCCAGCGAAGACACCGAGTCGCTCGGCTACTTTGCCAATCTGACCTGGCAGGCGACCGACAAGCTCGAGCTGTCGGCAGGCGCCCGCTACATCAAGGACGACAAGGACTTCGGAACGGCATTCTTCACCGGCGTGCCGGTGACCGGGGACGCGCTGGCACCGCCGACCCGGGGCCAGGGCAACGCGAATCTGTCAGTGCCGGAGAGCGGCGACAGCTGGAACGACACCATCTACAAGTTCACCGCGTCCTACATGATCTCGGACGCGAGCAACGTGTACGCGTCGTACTCGCAGGGCTTCCGCAGCGGCGGTTTCTCGATGCGCGGTATCGACCCGCGGTTCCAGACCTACGATCCGGAAACCGTGGATGCTTGGGAAGTGGGCTCCAAGAACGAATTCCTGGATGGACGTCTGCGCGTGAACCTGGCGGCGTTTGCCACGCTGCTTGAGGGGGCTCAGTTCTCGTCCGTGTTGACCGATCGCCGCGCTGGCGGCCCTGGCACCAACACGATCGTGAACAACGCCAACGGCGACATCGAGATCCAGGGCGTGGAAGCCGAGATTACGGCGCTGCTGTCCGAGAACTTCACGCTGATCCTGGCGGGCGGCTATCAGGACGACAAGAGCGACGAGTTCGAGATTTCGTCAGAGCGCGTCGCGGGCTTGAACCCGGTCACCGGCACAGGCTGCAACCCCGGCGAAAATGCGGGCTTCTTCCCGAACGCCCCCGCGTTCTCGCCCAACAGCTGCCCGCTGTTGACGGTGGGCGGCGGTGCGCTTGGACGTACTCCCGAGTGGAACTGGGCGACAACCCTGGTGTACAGCAAGGAGTTCGGCGCCAACTACTTCACCGCCAGCGTCACCGCGAAAGCGACCGACGATTGGGTGATTTCCGGTGGCGCAACCTCGACCAACCCCGAGTACGAAGACGGCGTGACGCTGATCGACGCGCGGGTGAGCTACGAGTTTGCCCTGCAGGACGACCGCAACGTCGTGCTGTCGCTGATCGGCAAGAACCTCACGGACGAAGAGTATCGTGAGCAGACCCTGCCGCTCGGCGCCAACGGTGGTTTCCAGGGCTGGGCTCCGCCCATGACCTGGGCTGTGGAAGTCGTCTGGAACAACTGAGTTCTGACGATACTTCTCGCGGGGCCGGCCTTCCGGCCCCGTTGCATTTGAGCGGCCACATAATCCAGACCTGCCGACATCGCGTTCGCGTTCGCGATTGCGCGCACGCCGCGCCGAATTACCGGTCGCGTAGCGTGATCGTGGTCAGCACATCCTGATAGCTGCGCCGCAGCTCGCGCTTCAGCCAGCTCAGCATCAGCTCTTCGGGCACCGTCGGCCCGCCCGTCAGCTTTGCCACCGCCATGCCCTCCAGGAGGTACTGCGTCATGTAGGCCGTGCGCACGAATGCCTCGGACAGGGCGAGGTCGGGAAAAATCTGGCGCACGGCATTGCCCCAGGCGGCGTCAAAGGCTCGCAGCGCAGGCGTTAGCACAGCTTCCAGCTCCGGGTCGGTTCGCGCGGCGATTTTCAGCTCCTGAAACACCGTGAAGGTGGGCGTGTTGAGCTGCCGCCAGTAGGTGTCGATGCCTTCCTCGATGCGGCTGTGCTCGGCGCCCTGCTGGATACGCGACTGCTCGTCTGCAAAGTGGGCAAGGCGCTGGGTGTTCAGATGCACCACGGCGGCGCTGATCAGGTCCGAGCGAGTGGGAAAGTGGTGCAGCATGGCGCCGCGCGAGACACCGGCGGCACGCGCGATGCGATCGGTCGTCGTATTGCCGTAACCGTACGCATGAAAACAGTGGACCGCGGCATCCAGAATGGCGCCGCGGGTCATCTCGCTCTTGGTCTGCTGCCACGTCCGGACCTGATCGGCGGTGGCTTCTGACATGGTGCGACTCTGCGTATGCTTGTCGGGCGATGGTACTGGTCGCTCTAAAGGGGGAGCAAGGCGCATGGGGTCAAAATCCGAAGTACTGCTGGTCACCAAGGGGCACCCGTTTGATCGGGCGGCGTTCTTTGAGCTGTTTGACGCGCTGCCGGACGTCGGCTGGACGCACGTCGAACATCCGGCAGCCGAGGCCCTGTTCGCGCCCGAGGAGGCGCACCGCTTCGATGCGTTCGTCTGTTATGACATGCCCGGCATCCGCTTTCGGCCCGGGCAGGGGCCCGAGTTTCCAGAACCGGACCCCAAGCTGAAGGCGCGGCTTGCGGCGCTGGTCGAGTCGGGGTTCGGCTTCGTGTTCCTGCATCACGCCATTGCCGGCTGGCCGGCCTGGGAAGAATACGCAGAGTTGCTGGGCGGTCGGTTCCTGTATCTGCCGGGTCAACTGCGGGGGCAGGCGCGTCAGGACTCGGGCTATCGGCACGGCGTGACGCATACCGTGCGCGTGGTGGCGGATCATCCAGTTACCGCCGGCGTGCCGGCTGCGTTCGAAATCACGGATGAGCTGTACCTCTATGAGGTGTTCGATGACGCCGTGGTGCCGCTGCTGGCCAGTGATCATGCGTTCACGCAGGAGAACTTCTACTCGGCCGCGCGAGTCGTGCGCGATGGGCGCATGTACGACAACGAGGGTTGGACCCATGCGCCCGGC
>CAZVMA010000344.1:0-1300 GCA_964628545.1 uncultured Pseudomonadales bacterium
CTTCCGCCGCACCTGGCGAGCACGGGCGAGACCCGCTTCGTGGCCGGCGAGTCGATCCCGATAGGGATACCTCACTCGCCAGCTCGCTGTGCAAAAAAACGGGCCGCAAGGGCCCACTTTTTGGCGGGGTAGAAGCAAGGGCCTTGCGAACAGCCTTCGGTCAGCAGGTTTCGTGATCTGTTTGGGTAAAGGATTCGATCCGGTCGGCATCGTTCCGGCCTGCGTCGACACCGCCTGATCTACCGATAGATCGGAATTGCCATGCCGTGAACACTCGATTACAGTCTTAGCGTGGTCAAGGTCGTTCTCACTGCGGCGTTCGAGAGATGGCTCGATGGCCTGCGGGATCCATCGACCCGCCGCCGTCTGGTTCTGCGACTGCGCAAGGCGAGCCTCGGGCAACTCGGTGACGTGAAGCCCATCGGGCCGGGGGTCTACGAGATGCGCGAGTTCTTCGGGCCCGGTTGGCGGATGTACTACGCGCGTCGTGGCGACATCCTGATCGTGATGCTGGCCGGCGGAACGAAGGCGACACAAGCCCGAGACATCGAGAAGGCGATTGCGCTGGCCAAAACCATTGAGGAGTAGCCACATGACCAAGAAGATCAGGGTGTCGGAGTTGGCCGAGTTGGATCCATCCCAGTACCTGAACGATGACGAGGCAATCGCCGACTACATCCGCCTGGCCATCGAAGACGGGGATCCCGGGCTGCTCGCTGCGGCGCTGGGGGACGTAGCGCGTGCGCGTGGGATGACGCAAGTCGCGCAGGCGGCCGGGCTGACCCGGGAGGCGCTATACAAGGCGCTCAGGCCCGAGGCACATCCTCGATTCGACACTATCCAGAGAGTGTGCAAGGCTCTGGGGGTCAAACTGACGGCCACAGCAGCATGACCCGGGGGCACAGACCATTGGGCGCATTCGAAGCCCGCTCAGGAGGTTCGAAGGTCTTGTTCTGGCGGAGAGAGAGGGATTCGAACCCTCGATGAGCTTTTGACCCATACTCCCTTAGCAGGGGAGCGCCTTCGACCACTCGGCCATCTCTCCGAAGGGGCGCAAGTTTAGCGGGGCGCTGCGGTCAGCACTACCCCTTGCAAGAACACCCATTGCAAGCCCGATGAACAGAGTCAGCTTTCAGACGCGCTCACCATCCTGCGCATTGCCCAACTCAAACGCATCGTGAATGGCGCGCACCGCAAGCTCCATGTACTTCTCAGCCACGACGACCGAAATCTTGATTTCGGATGTGGAAATCATCTGGATGTTGATGTTCTCAGCCGCCAGCGCATCGAACATGCGTCG
>CAZVMA010000344.1:1310-3287 GCA_964628545.1 uncultured Pseudomonadales bacterium
GCGTCGGGCGACACCCGCATGCGACCGCATGCCAACCCCGACGACGGAAACCTTGACGATGGTCTTGTCGCCCGAAAGCTCGCGCGCACCCAGCTCGGACTGAACCGGACGAAGCAGTTCCAGGGCGCGATCGAAGTCGTCGCGCTTCACCGTGAAGGTAAAGTCGGTCAGGCCATCTGCGCCTGTGTTCTGTACGATCATGTCCACCTCAATGGCGGCACTGCTGACCGGCCCGAGGATGCGGGAAGCCACGCCAGGAACATCGGGTACACCCTGCACCGTGATCTTGGCTTCATCCTTGGAATGCGCGATGCCCGAGACGATGGGCTGCTCCATTGCGTCGGTCTCCATGGTAATAAGCGTACCGGGGCCATCTTCGAACGAAGACAGCACGCGAAGGGGTACCTGATACTTGCCAGCGAATTCCACCGAACGGGGATGGAGAACCTTCGAGCCCAAACTTGCGAGCTCGAGCATTTCTTCAAAGGTAATCCGGTCGAGCCGACGCGCGCCGGGGACGATTCGGGGATCCGCGGTATAGACGCCATCGACGTCGGTGCAGATTTCACATTCATCGGCGCGCAGCGCGGCCGCAAGCGCTACACCAGTGGTATCCGAACCGCCGCGCCCGAGGGTCGTGACGTTGCCATCCGCATCCACGCCCTGGAAGCCCGCGACAACCGGGATCACGCCCGCCTCCAGATCTGCCTGCAGGCGAGCCGTGTCGATACCTTCAATGCGCGCCTTGCCAAAGGCTGCGTCAGTGCGAATGGCGATCTGGTGCGCCAGATAGGATCGCGCCGGATATCCTCGATCCGACAGCACGATCGCAAGCAGCGCAATCGTGACCTGCTCGCCGGTCGCCTGCAGCACATCCATCTCGCGCAGCGAGGGCCGTGCCGCAGCACCGCGGCCGAGCGCGACCAGCTTGTTCGTCTCGCCGCTCATCGCTGACAGGACCACCGCCACTCGGTGGCCCAGCTCTACGTAACCGATCACCCGATCGGCCACTGCCTGAATACGCTCGAGGTTGGCGACGCTGGTGCCGCCGTACTTCTGAACAATGAGAGACATCGTGGGTGTTCCTGACAGCGCGTGTTTCAGGTCAGGCCAACTGGGTGGTGACCCAGGGCGCCACCCGCTGCAGCGCAGCAGCCAGCGCTTCCGGCCGATCGCCACCGCCGGCCCGGGCCATGTCCGGTCGGCCACCGCCTCGCGCGTTGACGTCCGCCCCGACCAGCTTGATCACGTCCGGGGCCTTGATGCGCCCGATCAGATCCTTGGTGACGCCGGCGATCAGACTGACCCGACCGTCTTCGATCGTCGCCAGGACGATCACGGCGGAGTCGAGCTTCGATTTCAGCGCATCCAGGGTTTGCAGCAAAGATTCGGCGTTGCCGTCGACCCTGGCTGCCAGAACTCTGACGCCACCGAGCTCGACGGCCTGCTCGGATAGATCAGCCCCAGCGGCTGCCGCGAGTTTCTGCCGCAAAGCATCAAGTTCACGCCCCAGACGACGGTTTTCATCCAGCAGGCCCGCAACCTTGTCTGTAAGGTCGTGGCGCGAGCCTCGCACCGCTGCACCGATTCGGTCCAGGAGCAACTCTGCATCGCGAATCCAGTCTAGAGCACCAGGCCCCGTCAGCGCCTCGATGCGACGCACGCCGGCGGCGACACCCGCCTCGCTGACGATTCGGAACACGCCGATGTCCCCGGTGCGGGAGACATGCGTGCCGCCGCAGAGCTCGACCGAAAAGCCCTCCCCCATGGTCAGGACACGCACACGATCGCCATACTTTTCGCCGAACAGTGCCATAGCGCCACGGCCAATGGCGTCCTGATAGCCGAGCAGCTCGGTGTCGACCGGCGTGTTGCGCTGGATCTCGGCGTTTACCCGGGCTTCGATTGCCTGAATCTCCCCAACCGTCACCGGCTGGGGATGGGTGGACGGTTCGACCTGCACCTTTGACCGATGGG
>CAZVMA010000345.1:0-3284 GCA_964628545.1 uncultured Pseudomonadales bacterium
CCCATCACCCAACCACTGCGAGAGCATGGCGTCACCACCATGCTGGTCACCGATCACCCGCACCTGTTTGAAACCGGCGGCGAGAACTACCACACCGAATTTCGCGGCTGGGAGTATCTGCGCGGGCACGAGAGCGACCCCTGGAAAACGCGCCCGGACCCCTCGTGGCTGGGTGCCCCCGCTCTGCCCGCCAGTCGTGGGCACGGACACGCCTACAACACCTCGCGCACCTGGTTCCGCGACGAGCTCGACTTCCCCGGCCCGCGCACCATGAGCACCGCAGCGCAGTGGCTGCGCGACAACGCCGACGCCCACGAGCGCTTTCTGCTGTTCGTCGACGAGTTCGACCCGCACGAGCCGTTCGACACCCCAGCACCCTGGGCTAACCGCTACGACCCTGAATGGCGCGGGGAGCAGCTGATCTGGCCGCCCTACAGCACCGATACGGTGGCTTCAGGCACGCTGACAGCGCGCGAAGCGCGGCACATCCGGGCCAACTACGGCGCCAAGCTGAGCATGATCGATCACTGGTTCGGGTACCTGCTGGACACGCTGGACGATCTGGGCCTCGGAAACGACACGGCGGTGATCGTGTGTACCGACCACGGCCACTATCTGGGCGAACGCGACATCTTCGGTAAGCCCGGCGTGCCGCTGTACGAGCCGATCGGACACACGCCGCTGCTGATCCGGGCGCCCGGCGTGGCGCCAGGTACATGCTCGGCGCTGACGACCAACGTGGACATCAACGCGACCCTGTACGATCTGTTCGGGCTGAAGCCGCGCATGCGCACGCACGGGCACTCGTTGCTGCCGCTGCTGCGCGGCGAAACGCGGAGCGTGCGCGATTGGGTGCTGGCGGGGGTGTACGGACGCTGGGTGCACGTCATCGACGGCCAGCACAAGTACGCGCGCGCACCCGTGCGGGCCGACAACCTGCCGTTATCGATGTGGTCCAACCGCTGGTCGACGATGCCGGTACCCAGCATGCCGCGCTTGCGTCTACCGCGACCAGATCGTCGCGCGACGCTCGCCTATATGCCCGGTTCGGATGTGCCGGTACTGCGTCAACCGTTCGAGCTTGGCGACCGTCTGCCCTACTGGTGCGTGGGCCAGCCCGCGAACGCGCACGCGCTGTACGACCTGTCTGTTGACCCTGATGAGCGAGAAAACCGCGTGGGCGAGTCCGTCGAGCGGCGCATGCTTGATCTGCTGCACGCCGCCCTGACCGCGATGGACGCGCCGGAAGACCAGTTCGAGCGCCTTGGGATCAGCGCTTCTTCAACATCTCGTTGACGATGGCGCCATCGCGGGTGACCACGCAGCCGCGAATGATGTCGTCTGCCGGATCCAGGTTCAGCGCCTTGTTCTCTTTGTGCCAGAACTCGTCCAGCAGATTGAACAGGTTGCTCGAGTACATGTCGCTTGCGTTGCGCGCGACCTCGGACGGCAGGTTGCCAAGCCCAACGATCTTGACGCCGTTGATATCGACCACCTCGTTTACGCGCGAGCCTTCGACGTTGCCGCCCGACTCGACCGCCATGTCGATGATGACGCTACCAGGCTGCATGGCCTCGACCATGTCACGCGAGATCACGCGCGGCGCCGGACGGCCGAACAGCTGCGCCGTGGTGATGACCACGTCAGAGTAGGCGATGACTTTTTTCTGGCCGGCGCGCTGCAGCTCGATTTGCTCTGGGGTGAGTTCACGCGCGTAGCCCTGTTCGGTTTGGCCGGTTTCGCCCAGATCGATGTGAATGAACTTGCCGCCCAGCGATTGCACCTGCTCGGCAACCACAGGGCGAGTATCGAAGGCCTCGACACGCGCGCCGAGCCGTTTGGCGGTGGCGATGGCCTGCAGACCCGCAACCCCGGCACCAATGACGAACACTCGCGCGGCGGCAATGGTGCCGGCCGGCGTCATCATCATGGGCATGATCTTGGGCGAGTGGCTCGCCGCCAGCAGCACCGTGACGTAGCCCGCGAGGCTTGCCTGAGATGACAGGGCGTCCATCTTCTGGGCACGCGTGGTGCGCGGAATCATCTCCATCGAGATGGCGGTAACCCCGCGATCGGCCAACGCCTGCACAAGCGCCTGTTCGTTGAACGGATCCAGGAAGCTGACATGCACCGACCCAGGCTTCAACAGCGCAATTTCGGCTGGATCAGGCTTGCGAACCCGCAGCACGATGTCCGCGCGAGAGAGCAGCGCTGCGCGATCGGTCTCGACCACGGCGCCCGCCTCGACGTAACTCTCGTCCGGATAGGCGGCATGCGTGCCGAGACCGGATTGCACGTGCACGGTGAAGCCTGCGCCCACCAGCTTTTTCACGGTTGCGGGTACGAGCGCGGCCCGTCGTTCGCCCGGCAATGTCTCACATGGCACACTGATCAGCATGAGTTACCCCGACCCTCTAAGGCATACCTGTCTTCGACGCGCGTTATTAACGCACGACCTTGGACGCACGGAGCCGGCAAACTAGCCAATCGGGCGAGCGAATACAACCGGCCAGATGTAAGCATCCCTTGATGCCAATTGCCTGTCCGGCAACCCGCTTTTGCATCTTCTTTCGATGATGCGCCTCCTGCCGTTTCCGCAAGAGTCAACCGTGCTTGCGTGCGCCGGGACGGAACCCGACAATCGCCCGAAGAATACGCGCCGGGGGTGGAATGGCATCACGACCGATCAGTCAGCGCGCGGCCGCGTTCGCCGTGGTCATCGCTTTCAGCGTAGGCCTGATCGGCAGCCTTTCGCTGCGACCAGTCGGAGACGCGGCATCGATGCCCGCGCACGGCCTGAATGAATCAACAGGCTCGTCCACAGGCCCCGCAATCGCCTGGCGCATGCCCACAGCCTTCGGCACGAACCTGCCGGCGCTTGGTGACAATCCGCTGTACGTGCGCGATGCGCTCGCCGCCAGTTCCGGCGGCCGCGTCATGCTGGACATCTACGAGCCGTCCGAGATTGTGCCCGCGTTCGAGATCACCGATGCCGTTCGTCAGCGCAAGGTCGAAGCCGGTTACACCTGGCTTGGTTACGACCAAGGCCGGGTGCCCGCAGCCCCGCTGCTGGGCGCAGTGCCGTTCGGTATGGAGCCTTGGGAATTTACCGCGTGGTGGTACGAAGGCGGCGGTCGAGCGCTGGGCGAAACCCTGTACCGAGAGCAGGGCGTACACCCGCTGCTATGCGGCATCATCGGCCCAGAAACCGCGGGCTGGTTTCGCACTCAGGTGCAGGGGCTGGACGACCTGAAGGGCCTGAAGATCCGCTTCGCGGGTCTGGG
>CAZVMA010000346.1:0-3277 GCA_964628545.1 uncultured Pseudomonadales bacterium
TGGTGATCGCGAAGATGACGCCGACCGCGACCCGCTAGTGCTCGCCGCGCGCGCGGTGGCTGGAACCTCCGATGCCCGCGGTCGTTCTGTTACGATCCGCCGATGCATGCACATTTCTCGGCTCGCGCTCTTCGCGGCGTGATCGGCGTCGGCGCCGTCCTCGTACTCGGTCTCGGACTCTTCGGTCTCCGCGCACCTGAGGCGGGGTCGTCCGCGCCCGAGGTCATTTTCCTCGACCAAGGCTGGAGCGAGGAAGACCGCACCGCGTACCACCGCTCGTCGCAGGGTTCGGCGGTCGCGATGCTGCTGCTCTTCGTGTCGCTCGAGCAGGCGGACAACACCAGCCTCTTCCGTGCGAACGAGGTCTCCGACAAGTTCGGGCTCGTGACCGTGCCTGCGGATCCGCGGGACAATCCCGATGGGCTCCCGATCGGACTCGTGAAGACCACCGTGCCCGCGGGTCGCTGGAAGGGCGAGTGGTTCGGGCTCACCTGCTCGGCGTGCCATTCGTCGGAACTCAGCTTCCAGGGGAAGCGCATCCGCATCGAGGGCGGCTCGAATCACGCGTTCGACTTCACGGGATACATCTCGGCGCTGGACCAGGCGCTTTCAGCCACCAGGCGCGACGCAGCGAAGTTCGACCGCACCGCCGCGCGCATGAAGGTCGTGGGCGACGAGGCGCGCGCCGGGCTGCGGAAGGCGCTGGACGAGGCGTCCGCTGCGGTCAACCTGTACATCACCCGCGACGCCGCGATGGCATCGCCGATCGGCCCGGGCCGCATGGATGCGCTCACGCTCATCCACAATCGCGTCCTCGCAGGCGCGACGGGGATGACGGAGAACTGGATGGCCGCGCTCGCCCCTGCGAAGCCGCCCTTCCTCTGGAACGCGCCGCAGTCGTCGTGGGTCCAGTGGAGCGGCGTTGCATCGGATCCGCTCGTCCGCAACGCCACCGAATCGCTCGGCGTCTTCATCCGCGTCGACCTCACCTCCCAATCGCCCGAGCAAGGCCTGTTCGAGTCCACGATGGACCTGCGCGGCCAACTCAAGATCGAGGACCTGCTTCGCCGCCTCGCGCCGCCGAAGTGGCCCGAGGAGGTCTTCGGAGCGATCGACCGCGCGAAGGCCGCGCGCGGCCGCGAGCTCTTCGTCGAGAACTGCGCGCAGTGCCACTCGGTCTTTCCGCACCGCTGGAGCGCGCCGAAGGTCGACGGCAAGCGCTTCATCGAGAACGCCCTCGTCCCGGTGGCCTACGTCGGCACCGACGGGCAGCAGTTCGGCGCGCCCGCCTTCAATCCGCAGCCGAGCTTCCTCACCGGCCCGCTGGCTCCGTACATGAAGGGCGAGTTCAAGGATGCGGCGCTCGCGCCGTCGGGGGCGATCCTCGGAGTCGCGCATGACGAGACGATCGCGCTCGCCGCGAAGAAGGCGGGCCTGACGCCGCAGGAGCTCGTCGACGCGCACGGCTACCGCTCCGGCTGGGAGGAGCCGCCGACGCAGGCCTCGTACAAGGCCGGTCCGCGCGATGGCGTGTGGTCGACGCCGCCGTTCCTCCACAACGGATCGGTGCCCAGCCTGTACGACCTGCTTCTCCCCGCAAAGGACCGCCCGAAGCAGTTCACGATCGGCCGGGACTTCGACCCCGTGAAGGTCGGCGTCGACACGACCGGCGCGTCGGGCAAGTTCGTCTTCGACACGACGAAGATCGGAAACTCGAACATGGGCCACTCGTTCGAGGCGGGTCCGCGCGGGGCCGGAGTGATCGGGCGGCTGCTCACCGACGACGAGCGCTGGGCGATCAGCGAGTACCTCAAGTCGATCCCGACCGAGCCCGCGCAGATCGCCCCGTTCGGCGGTCCGGAGGCGCCGGTCGAGGCGTGGCGCGATGTCTCCTTCTTCAACAACATGTATCCCGAGAGCTACGCGGTGCCTGCGCCGCCGCTCGCGCTCGGCGAGGAGCGCGTGCTGCCCGGCGAGGACAAGCTCATCCAGCGGTTCGTCGACGAGACGATCGCGGGGATGCGCATCCAGTATCCGGCGGGCACCCAGGTGCGGCGCGACGCGCACCCCAAGGCGCATGGCCTCGTCGAGGCGAAGTTCGAGGTGCTGGATGGACTGCCGCAGGAACTCCGACACGGCATCTTGGCGTCGCCGAAGACCTACGACGCGATGGTGCGCTTCTCTGCGAGCAATTCCGAGGTCGGCTCGGACACCGTGCAGCAGGCGCACGGCATGGCGGTCAAGGTGCTCGGCGTGCCCGGCGAGAAGGTGCTTGCCGACGAGCGCGACGCGACGACGCAGGACTTCGTGATGATCAACTATCCGACGTTCCTCTCGAGCACCGTCTCCGACTACACCGCGTTCCACACGGCGCGCAATCAGGGGGCCAAGGCCAGCGAAGTCCTCTTCAAGATGAGCCCGAAGGTGCAGAGGGCGGTGGAGGGCCTGACCTACGGACCGTTCTGGAATCCCCTCCAGGCCCGCTACTTCAGCCAGACGCCGTACCGCCTCGGGCCGGGCGCGATGAAGTTCTCCGCGCGGCCGATGGCAACGCCGCGAAAGCCGGCCAAGGTCGAGCCAAGCCAGGACTACCTGCGCGAGGCGATGGTCGCGCAGGTCGGTGCGGAGGAAGTCGTGTTTGAATTCCTCGTGCAGCGCCAGCTCGACCCGGTCAAGCAGCCGGTGGAGGACGCACTGACCGAGTGGAAGGAGTCGGAGGCGCCGTTCGTGCGCGTCGCGATCCTGCGGATCCCGAAGCAGGACCTCTCGTCGGGGCTCGATCTCAAGGTCGCCGAGAACCTCTCGTTCACGCCGTGGCACGCATTGCCCGATCAGGCGCCGCTCGGCGGGATCAACCGTGCGCGCAAGGTCGCGTACGAGGCGATCTCGAAGTTCCGGCACCAGCGGAACGGCACGCCGCGCGTCGAGCCGTGACCGGGAGGCCGGTGCGTGGCGCCATGTGCTACGCTGCCGCGTCCGATGTCCACCCACTCGTTCCAGGCACCGAAAGGCACCCGCGACTTCTATCCGAGCGACCTCGCCGTCCGGCGCCACATCGAGCAGGCCTGGCGCAGTGCCTCGATCGACTGCGGCTTCGACGAGGTCGAGGGGCCGACCTTCGAGCACCTCGAGCTGTACACCGCCAAGTCGGGCGAGGGCATCGTCAACGAGCTCTTCAGCTTCCGCCGCGCGGGCGGTGAGAACGACTACGCCCTGCGCCCCGAGTTCACGCCGACGCTCGCGCGCATGGTCGCCGCCCGGGCCGGGTCGCTGCCCG
>CAZVMA010000347.1:0-2708 GCA_964628545.1 uncultured Pseudomonadales bacterium
CGGGGTCGACGAAGGACAGGTCGACCGAGAGCTTGCGCAACAGGTGCTTCAGCTGCGTGACGGTGCCGCCGTATAGCGCAGCCGAAGCCACTACGTGGTCTCCGGGTTCCAGCATCGTGAACAGCGCTGCCGATTGCGCGGCCAGACCGCTGGCAAACGCGACTGCGCCAACGCCGCCTTCAAGGTTCGCAAGCCGTTCCTCAAGGGCGGCGACCGTGGGGTTCATGATGCGCGCGTAGGTGTTGCCGTACTCCTGCAGGTTGAAGTAGGCGGCTGCGGACTCGGCGTCCTCGAACACGTAGCTGGTGGTCTGATAGATCGGCAACGCGCGCGCGCCGGTTACCGGGTCCGGTCGCGCACCGGCGTGAATCGCGCGCGTGTGAAAGCCGAATTCTCGCGTCATGCCGCTGCCCGCGCGTACAGCTCGCGGTGTACGTCGGCCAGGATTTCGTAGGACCGCAGCCGCGCCGCATGGTCGTAAACCTGGGTGACGACCATCAACTCGTCGGCGCCGGTGCGCGCAATGAACGCACTCAGGCTGTCGGCGACGGTGGCCGGCGAGCCCACCGCCGAGCACACCGAGAACTCTGCCAGCATCGCGTGCTCGGCAGGCCCGAGCGCGGATTCGAAATCCACTACCGGCGGCGGCAGCTTGCCGGGTGCGCCCTGACGCAGTCGCAGGATGGCCTGCAGCGAAGAGCTGCGCAGGTACCGCGCCTCGGCATCGGTCTCGGCCGCGCAGACGTTGAACCCCAGCATGACGTGCGGTTTCGGCATTTGCGGCGTTGGCCGGAAGGTGCTCCGGTAGATCTCGATTGCGCGCATCATGGCCGCCGGCGCGAAGTGCGAAGCGAAGGCGTAGGGCAGGCTCAGCATGGCCGCAAGCTGGGCGCCGTACAGGCTCGAACCCAGAATCCACACCGGCACCTGGGTGCCCGTACCCGGAACTGCTTGCACCCGCTGACCCGGTTCGGCGTCGCCGAGGTAGGCCATCAGCTCCAACACATCCTGGGGGAAATTGTCGATGTTCCCGTCCAGGTGTCTGCGCAGCGCGCGCGCGGTGATCTGATCGGTGCCCGGCGCCCGACCGATACCGAGGTCAATGCGCCCGGGATACAGCGACTCCAGCGTTCCGAACTGTTCCGCGATCACCAGCGGTGCGTGGTTGGGCAGCATGACGCCACCTGCGCCAACGCGAATGGTGCGCGTGCCCTCGGCGACGTAGCCAATGGCGACGGCGGTGGCGGAGCTGGCGATGCCCGGCATGTTGTGGTGCTCGGCGAGCCAAAAGCGCGTGTACCCCAGCGCCTCGACGTGCTGCGCAAGTGCCCGGCTGCGCGCCAGCGCCTCGGTGGCCGTGCTGCCTTCGGTAATGGGTGCAAGATCGAGAACGCTGAGGGCGGGAACGGTCATGCGCTAGGTTTCCTGTGCCGTGTGGGGATGACGATACCAGCCGGACCACCGGCCCTGAAGACCCGGCTGGACCGCTGGCGTCTCTGGGTGGTCGAGGTCAGGCCCCGCCGCTCGAACAGTCTCGGTATGGCGTCCCAATGTGAGGATGGCCAGTGATCAGGCGGTCGCCGGCAGGCGATAGACGCGGGTCGCGGTACCGCTGAACAGCGCGGTTTTCTCGGATTCGCTGAGCCCCAGCCGATCGGCGATGCGCTTGAACAGGTTCCACAGCGTGCGGTACGAGACGCATTCCCGGTCGACCGGGAAGTTGCTCTCGAACATGCAGCGCTCGGGCCCGAAGGCTTCGATGACCGTCTGATAGAACGGCAGCAGTCGCTCGCACAGCGCCTCGGAGTCGAGCGGACGCGGCGCGCGGTGCATGTGGAACGTTGGCTCCCAGTCGCCAACGCGCATCTGTCCGCCACCGCATTTCATGACCGTGTTTCGGCAGCCCGCGACCGCCTCGATGCCGCTGCGCCAGCGGGCGATCACGTCGGCGGGCGCGTCGGGGTCGATGCGCCCACCCAGATGATTGACGATTACCGTAACGTCCGTGTTGGCATCGGCCAGTCGCGCCAGCGTGGGCAGGCGGTCGAAATCGGGTGACCAGTTGTCGAAGCTCAGCTGATGGCGCGCGAGCAAGTGATAGCCGGACATGAACGTGTCGTTCAGATCGCTCGGAAACGCGGTGCGGATGCCGCGAAAATTGGGCGATGCATCCAGATGGGCCTGCAGTACCGGCTGAACCGCCGCACCGAGGCGCAGGTCAGCCGCACCGAAAATGCCCGTACAGAGGCGCGTCGGCCCGTAGATGCCCGATCTGCTCATGGCGTGGATGCCGTGCACGAACTCGGTTTCGCCCACCGGACGCAGGGCCTCCGGGCCGTCAGCTCGATAGAACGCGCCGCACTGCGCGAACACGGTTTGCACCACGTTGTGCCCGGACTGCCGGATGTCGTCCATGATCTCTTCGCACAGGTACACCTTCTGCTCGAAGCTGGCATGGGGCTGGATGGTGAAGGAGCGTATGTCCCACAGGTGATGGTGGGCGTCGACGATCGGTCGGGTCGGGTCCAGGACCGGCTCTTGCACTTCCTGGGCGAGCCACGCATCGATGCGCTGGTTGGCTGAAAACGGCATGTTCCTGCTCCCTCCCTGTTGTCCCCCACGCCATGCTAGCGCGATGCGAAGGTCGGCGCGCGGGCTTCGGCATGCGGAGGGACCTGTGCCCGCGGGTCGGGTTGCGCGTGTCCGCC
>CAZVMA010000347.1:2718-3265 GCA_964628545.1 uncultured Pseudomonadales bacterium
GGTCGGATCCGGCGCTACCAAGCGACTGACATCCTCGGCGAGGCCAGTCACGTCGCCGCGATCGCGGGGCTGCGTGCGCCGCATGGGGTGCGCCCGAGGCAGGCATTCCATTACCATCAAGGTTCTCACGGGATACCCATCAGCGTTCTGGCGCATGCGTCGCCGATTGATTGGAGATTGCCATGTCGAACCCCCTCGAAAGCTTCCGCGCCGAAATCCGTGACTGGCTCGAGGCCAATTGCCCCCCCAGCATGCGCACGCCGATGCCGGCCGACGAGTATCCGGGCGGCGGACGGCGCGCCCAGTATCGCAATCCGGAAACGCGACTCTGGCTGAACCGCATGGCTGAACGCGGCTACACCGTGCCCCTGTGGCCTAAAGCCTATGGCGGTGCGGGCCTGGACAAGGACCAGAACCGGGTCCTGCAGGAGGAGCTGCGGCGCATCAATGCGCGCCCGGCGCACGTGGGCATGGGCATCAGCATGATCGGCCCGGCGCTGCGGGAATACGGCACCGAGGCGCAGAAACTGGAACATCTACCGAAAAG
>CAZVMA010000348.1:0-3259 GCA_964628545.1 uncultured Pseudomonadales bacterium
CACGCCGCCGGTGGGCGCCTCGATGCCCATCAACAGGCGCAGCAACGTGGTTTTGCCGCACCCCGAGGGGCCCAGCAGGGCGAGGCACTCGCCGCGCTCGACCGTGAAGGTGATGCCGTCCAGCACATTGCGCGGCTGGTTCGGAAACCGCTTGACGAGCTCCTGTGCCGAGATGGCCGGCTGGCGGGATGACGACATGCGGATCAGTAGCCCGGCGGTGGCGTGAAGCCACCAATCTCATCCGCCAACAGACGGGCGAAGTCGATGCAGATCAGGTCGTCGAACTCTGCGCCAACGGCCTGAAGACCGATCGGCAGGCCATCGCGGGAGGGACCCGTCGGGAACACCGTGCTCGGCAGATAGGACACCGTGATCGCGCCGGCCCAATAGATCTGCTGGAAATACGGGTGCGCCTCGTTATCGACCATGATCGTCCGCGCCGCCATGGGCGTGTTTTGGTCGTGCGCAAAAGCCGTGGTGGGCATCTGCGGGCAGATCAAGATATCAAACGACGAGAAAAACTCGCGCCAAGCGTAACGCTGCGCCTCGCGCACGTTGCTGTAGCGCAGCCAGTCGCTGTGCTTCTGCACCATCGAGCGCAAGTTGATGGCGTCGACGCTGCGGTCGTTCGGGTCCAGCGCGGCGGCCTGCGCGGACAGGGCAGCGGCGGCCTCGGGCGGCAAACCCGCCGCGAGAACGCCGTTCAGCATGTACAGGTAGGCCTCATGGCTGCGATCAAGGTCGATTGCCGGCCGGGCAGTGTCGGACACCGTCGCGCCAGCACGGGCCAGTCGGTCTGCCACCAACTGCACGCGATCGGCGACTTCGGTGGCGACCGGCGAGCGCGGATCGTTAGGCCACACGGCGACCCGATAATCCGCCAACCGCGTTCGCGTGGGGCGCGGCAAATCAAGCCGCCAACCCCGGCGCAGCGGCCCGGCGCCGGCGGTGATCTCCAGGGCGAGCCGCAGGTCTTCTGCAGAGCGCGCAAGCGGACCCACCACGGCGATGTCCGGCGTCGCCAGCATGCCGGGCAGCGCATGGCCCTGAGACGGCACGATGTCCCACGTCGGCTTGTGGCCGTAGACCCCGCAAAAGTGCGCGGGATTGCGAATTGAGCCACCAATGTCCGACCCGAACTCGAGCGCGGAGAAACCCGCTGCCAGCGCAGCCGCAGACCCGCCCGATGAACCGCCGGGAACGCGCTCCGGGTTCCAGGGATTGTTGGTGGTGCCGTAGACCGGGTTGAAGCTCTGGAAGTCGGCCAGCTCGACCGGCACGTTGGTCTTGCCGAGGATGATCGCGCCCGCGCCGCGCAGGCTGGCCACCGCGGCCGCGTCGGCCGCAGCGATATTGTCGCGGAAGTTCGGCAACCCCCACGTGGTCGGCAAACCGGCCACGTTGAAGGATTCCTTGATCGTCATCGGCACGCCGTGCAGCGGCCCGGTTGCCGCTCCTCGCGCGAGGGCCGCGTCCGCCGCATCCGCCGCCGCGCGCGCGCGCTCGAAGTCGCGCACCACGACGGCGTTCAGCCGATCATCCAGCGCCTCGATACGGGCGATGTAGTGGTCGGTCAGTTCGCGCGCGGAACACGCCCGCGCACGGATTCGGCGCGCATGCTCGCTCGCTGACGCGAAGCTTGGCTGGCTCATCGCGGCGCGAACCGCTGACCGCCGTCCACCCGGATCACGGAGCCGTTCATCATCGCGCTTTCGAAAATCGCGATCGCCATCACCGCATACTCGTGCGGACGCCCCATCCGGCGCGGGAAGGCCGCATCCTTGGTCAGCTGCATGGCGCCGGCCTCGGGAATGCCTCGCGTCAGGCCCGTGTCGAACAGGCTCGGCGCAATCGTCATCACCCGCACGCCAACGCCGCCCAGGTCGCGCGCCATGGTCAGCGTCATGCCCGCAATACCTGCCTTGGCGGCGGTGTAGGCCACCTGCCCGATCTGACCCTCGAACGCGGCAATGGACGCGGTGTTGATCATCACGCCCCGCTCGCCGTCCGCGTTCGGCTCGTTCCGGCTCATGTGCTGCGCAACGATGCGGTTGATGTTGAACGAGGCGATCAGATTCAAATCGACGATGCGACGGAAATCGTCGAGCGGATGCATCTCGCCTTCCTTGCTGAGTGTGCGCTTGGCCACGCCGCCACCGGCGGTGTTGACCATGAACTGCACGCTGCCGAGCGCGCCCACCGCCTCGGCGATGACCGCTTCGATACCGTCGAAATCCATCACGTTGCAGGGATGGAAGGTGCCGCCCAGGCTGCGCGCAACGTTCGCGCCATCAGAGCGCTCAAGATCGAGAATGGCGACTTTGCCGCCGCGTTCAACGAACCGTTCCGCCGTCGCCCGGCACATGCCCGACGCGCCGCCTACCATGATGGCGTTGCTGCCCTGAATCTGCATGACGTTCTCCCCTGCCCGCTTGTCTGAAAATCGCTTGTCTGAGAGCTGTATGACCGAACCCCGTGCCCGATGATAGTGCGGCAGACGGGCGGCGCGCGAGGGTCTAGCCCTGCGGCTGGGTCAGGTCGACGGCAAGCCTGATGTTGCGAATGGGCGCTCCGCGATAGCGGCGCGCATCCTCGCTACCGTCCGGTAACCATCCGGCTCGGGCGTAAAGGGCCAAAGCCCGGGTGTTCCGATGCTCGGTCCAGAGCCATGCGCGCCGGTGGCCGGCGGCGGCCAAGTCGAACTGCGCGCGCAGCAGCAATCGGCGCGCAACCGATCGAACGGCGGGCGCCGCAGCTTCGGGCCCCTTCCCGAATCCCACCCCGGTGCTCACGCCCGAGCCCCAAGCACGCGGGTGGACGTACAGGAGATCCAGTTCCGCGCGGGCGTCAGCCGTCGGGGCGGCCATCGGACCGTAGCGCGCGAACCCGACGACACCGCGATCGTCTTCAGCCACCAAGGTGCGCCAGAGCGGGTCGGCGAGGCGGGTTCGCCAGAGCTCCGACTGCTCGGTGTCGGCGAACCTGCCATCCGCCGCCGCGCGTTCCGCAGCCGCGCTTGCAGCGACCAGATCGGCCGACGGCACAAAGGCGGACCACGCCGCGGCCGCGGCCGCGGCAAAGACTGCAGCCAGCTGCGGCGCGTCGCCGGATGCCGCGAGCCGCAGCGAGACATCCGGTCCGACAATGCGCCACACACCGTGGTCCCAGATCAGGGCTTCATCATCACACAGCACGTGCAACGGCCAGCGGGCGCCGTGTCGTTGCGCGGCCTGCCAGTGGCGCGAGGCTCGTCCGGGGC
>CAZVMA010000349.1:0-145 GCA_964628545.1 uncultured Pseudomonadales bacterium
CCGTCGGCAATGAACAGTGCAGGCATCGAGTCAAAAGCGGCCGTCAACGCCGATTGCGTGTCGTGATCCCGAATCACCCAGAGCTGGTGGCGCACGCCGTCATCGGCCACCGCGTCGGCATCGGGAGTGCCCCGGGCTGAGTTGG
>CAZVMA010000349.1:155-2958 GCA_964628545.1 uncultured Pseudomonadales bacterium
GGCCTCGGGATAGGCCAGCAGCACGGGTCCGGTCTGGGCGTTCAGCGCTTCGATCTGTCGAACCCGGTCGTTTTCCTTGTCGACGGTCGTGAACTCGTGTTTGCGAATCCGGTTGCTGTCGTATGCGGGAATCGCGGCGGCTGCGACCAGACCGGTCTGGGCGTGTTCGCCTGCCGTGATACGGTACGCGTAGTAGCAGGCATCCGTGTCGCGCTCGAGCACGCCCGCCTGCAGCAGTCTGGAGAGGTTCTCGACCGCCTTTGCGTAGACGCTGTCGGCGTAGGGATCCGTGTCGTCCGGCAGATCGATTTCCGGCTTCGAGATGTGCAGGAAGCTGAAGGGACGGCCGGCGGCGCGCGCGCGGGCCTCGGCGGTTGACAGCACGTCGTAGGGTGGCGCAATGACCGCTTCGGCATGGCCCGCGGCGGGGCGCAGCCCCCGGAACGGCATGATCAAATGCATGAACGACTCCTGAACTCCGGAATAGCCGGAGACTGAACGAGGGCGGCGTTAATGAACGAGGTCGGCATTATAGCCGCCTCCTTCGAATCTCAGGCAGCGAAGGTCACTTCGCAGAAGTCATTCAGCGTCACCGGTTTGACGACGAACCGGTTGAGGTGCGGACCGGCGCACCAGGTCGGCATGACCATCGAGTACAGGCCGCTGCCGCCCGCGACCAGGAGCAGGATGTCGTCGTGGGAGCGGAAGGCGGGCACGGTCTCGGCCTTGGACTGCTTGGGCGCAAAGCCCCCGGCCAGTCGCTGCAGCGTTGCGACCGGATGCATGCAGCGCTCCTGCAGCGCACGCTGCACGGTCTCGCGGCTCCAGTTCGCTCGTCGATACAGGTCCGCGTGCTCCGGGTTCAGGATCACGACCGCGGCGCCGTTGCGCAGCCGGTGGCGCTGTACAGCACCGAATGCGGGGCCTCCGCGCCGATCACGGTGACGGCGCTGGAATCGGGATCGCAGCCGAGCGCTGCGTGCAGCGGCGGAAACGGGCTGCTCTCTTCGTCTTCGGCCAGACAGTAGGTGAATTTGCCGGGGTGCCCGAGTAGAGCCATGTCCGACTCGCCCGGGCGCGCACCGCCAATGTTGATCATGGCGAGACGCAGCGCGCGGCCGATGCTGGCGTTCGCGCGATGCCCCGGGCCCAGAGCGCCAAAGCCGCTGGCGATGCCGCCGCAGGCGGCCCGTGCCGGGCCGTTCACGATGATCAGCGGTGCGGTGCAGTGTGTGGTGGACTGCATCTCGGTCAGATCGAACGCAGGATCGATAACGGCCTGAGCGGCCGCGATGACCACCGGCATGTGGTCGGGCAGACAGCCCGCCATTACCGCGGCCACGGCCAGCTTTTCGATCGTGGCAATACCGGCGCCGGGACCCATGGTGCCGAGCACCATGTCACCGTCTTGGCCGGTCGCCAGCACCAGACGGCTGACGCGGTCCGGGGTGGGCACGATCACGGGCAGCCCGTCGGTGCAGCCGAGCGCGTGCAGTCGCTCGACCGCGGCCGATTCGTCCTCTGCGTACAGGCGGTCGGTCACGCGGCACCTCGCAGCGCGGCAATAATTTCGGGCACGATGACCTCGGCAATTTCGCTCATGCGTGCGCGCCCGGTGCCGCCGGTGGGGTGAGGGAGCTGAACGCGCGGCAGATCGGGCATGCCGATCGACCCCGCCACGAAGTTGCCCTGCGGCCAGAATTTTTCGGTCACCAGGGATACGGCCGGAAGACCCAGCTGCGCTGCTGCAATGCCGTCACGCACGGTGCCGGTGGTGCAGGAACCTCAGTGACCGTAGGCGGCTACGACCGCACGGCAGCTGCCGCGAATCTCGCCCAGCATCGCCGGGCTCGCGGGAATGGACGCATTGCCCTTGTTCCAGTGCCGCACCGTCACGCCGGTGCGGCGGGCCAGCGCGTCCGCAACGATTTCGAGAAACACGTCCGAGTCGGGAAAACCGTTGGCCAGAAAACCGACCGTGACGCCCTGCTCGGCCTCCAGGTCGATACCGAGCCGGTAGGGCAGCGCGGTGACCGTGGTGGCCGCGCGCGGATCATGGAATTCGATCATGGGTTGCCTCCTGTCCTGCGTCGATTACAAGCGCCCGCAGCGGCGCGGTCAACAGATCGCTTACATCCGGATGACGTGTCGACAAGACCTGGGGCCGAGTCCTGCGGTGCAATGGCGCTGCGGGGTGGCTCCATGGCATCGGGGCTCCGCCACATCGGCAGGCAAAGGAACGGCAACGATGGCAACGATGGAACAGTCGCTCAATATCCACGCGATCGCCGTACGCGGTGTTCGCTGTCCCTTGTGCGAAAGCACCAACATTCGCAGCTCGCGTTACCTGGATACGGATGGTCCGGTACGGCGTTCGGTGCTGGCGGCGCATCGCTGCTGGCGCTGCGGCACCCGGCTGTACAGCGTCAAGCGCCCGGTGCGCCACGCGCTGTCGGTGACCGCTCTGGCCACGCTGTGTTTTTCGTTTTCGGTTTGGCAAGAGTACGCGGAGGCAGCGGCAACCGTGCGGCCTGAAGGTCGATTGGGCGCCGAGCTCTACGCTCGTGCAGACACCGCAGCGGTATCGCGATGGTCCGCTCGGGGCGCTGATCCGCGGGTGGAAACCGGCGCGCGGGTCACAGCAGTGGCCGACGGCGACCGACCACAGTGGACGGGCATGCGGCACGCCCTGCAGGCGCGTGCTGACGCCGAACAGCCCGCGCGTGTCGGAGACGCCGAGCAGCGCTGATCACGTCGCTGCAGTCGGAATGGTTCTGAGCCGATCATCAGCCGGTTGCGGCGG
>CAZVMA010000349.1:2968-3252 GCA_964628545.1 uncultured Pseudomonadales bacterium
TCGGTTCCCGAATGCGCAGGGGAAGGACCAGCATGGCTGAACCGATTCAGGATCTGAACCCGGAGACGATGACCCGCTCTCCCGGACTCACCTATCAGCAATTGCTCGATGAGGACAGTCGGCCGGTGCCGGCCGTTCTGCGCGAGCAGTCGCCGAAACTCATCCCGGACGTCGCCGTCCCGGTCGAGCGCTATACCAGCAAGGCTTACCATGACCGTGAGGTCGAGCGGCTGTGGAAGCGCGTGTGGCAGTTCGCCTGTCGCGAGGAAGACATTCCCGAGGTC
>CAZVMA010000350.1:0-3247 GCA_964628545.1 uncultured Pseudomonadales bacterium
GGTCCAGAGCCTCCGGATCGATCCGTACCTGCACGCCCGCCGGTTTCGCGGGCGCAAGTGCGGGTACGGGGACCGGCCTCACCCGACCCGCCTGAATACCGCCCTCCGCCAGCGCCTCGGCGATAGCGTCCGAACGCGCGGCTCCTAGCGCCAGCAGCGCGCCGTCGGGAAGTGGCAGCTGTCGCACCAGATACTGGTACATCGCGCGGTACAGCTCCGCAGACCCGACCATATCAGAAGCGCCCTCTCGCACCAGCTCGGTTTGCAGGCGCTGCGCAAGCCGGTCGGCGCCAGCCTCGCCTTCGCGAGCCACCAGCATGTCCGAGAGCGTCTGCTGGCTCTCCGGATCCTCGAACGAAATCGGCCCGGGATCCTCCTCGGGCGTCAGCTCGACCCCCAGACGGCGCGCATGCTCGCGACGTACCGCCAGCCGACGCAGCGCGCGGGCATCGCGCTCCGCCAAGACACCCTCGGTGACCCGCAACCCAAGCCCCGGCCGGGCGGCCAGCGTCTCGGCAAGTGCGGCCAGACGATCGCGTTCGCTTGGCAGCAGCTGCGCGCTGCCGGAGGGAAACCGGACCACCGGCTGAGGCGCATCGGCGAGCCCCAGCGCTCGGGCAATCGACCGAAACGGCGCCGACGCGGTGTCCACGATGACCCGTCGAAGCGCCTGGCGCACCATTCGTCCGTAGGCAAAGCCGGGCGCGTCCACCCGGCCAGTCAGCGGCATATCCACTTCGATGCGTCCGTTGGCGTCGGTCAGGATCGCGACCGCAAGATCTAGCGGCAGATCCATGGCGCCAGCGCTTGTCACGCGTTCACCAAGCGCAAGATTGTCGATGACCGCGCGGCTGTCGCCCGTGATGCGGCCGCCGCGAACCTGATACTGAAGATCGAGATCCAGCGCGCCCGCGTCGACTCGCCTGCCGGCAAAGGTAGCGAAATACGGCGACAGCGGCAGCAGATCGAGGGCGCGAAAGCTGAGTTCAAACTCTGAGAATCCGCGCGTCCCAAACGGCGCAAACTGCCCCTCGATGCTCGCAAGCCCCGACGCGCCCACCTCGCCCCCCAGCCGCACCGTGGCGTACGTGCGTGGATCCGAGTTGATGCCCCGAACGGTTCCGGTCAGGCGCTGCACGCGCAGGTTGAGCGGCAGCACCAGGCCACGATCTTCCAGATCGACCACCGCGTCCCGAAAACTGATGCGGTCAATGCGAAGCCCCGGAAACTGAGAAGCCTCGGACCCCTGCCCCAGGCCTGCGTCTGGGCGCGCGCCCGCGACCGCCGTTTCGGAGCCGGACACGCTCGGTTCGGCAGCGGCATGCACCGCTTCGGTTGATGTGCGGGGCGAAGAGCCCAGTCCGCTGAAGTTGGTGGTGCGGTCAGCGTTCAGAATCACGGTCGCGCTGCCGCCCTCCACGCGAACATGTCGCACCCGCTGCGAAGCGGGCTCAACGTCAAAACCCTCAAGCGCCAGCAACGACCAGGCGACCAGCGGCAGACCTTGCCCATCACGCAGCGCCATGTCGCTGACGTTGAGACTGCCCGTGGCGACAAACGCGGGCCGATCGGCTGCGGACGACAGCGCCAACGCCCCGCTGCCGGCAAGGGCCCCGCCCTGTGCCTGCAGCCCGGTTAACGACTGCATAAGCCCCGCAAATGGCGCGAGAGACCAATCAACCAGCTGCCAGTCGAGTACGCTGTCGAAACCCTGATCGAGCGACCCGGTGAGTGCGCCTGCCAGCCGCAACCGACCGCCCGCGCTGCTCTCGAGGGTTGCTGCAAGCGCGGTCGCTTGCGGCGCGTCCGTGGAGAACGGCACCCCGACCCGTGCGCTGTCGATCGGACCCACCTCAATGCCAGCACCCCGGAGGCCAAACGACATCGCGGGGCCTTCATCACGGTAGTCGAGCTCAATCGCGCCGATCTTCAGCGCTGCCAGTCGCCAGCGCAGAGGCGCGTCCATAGCCGATGCAGCATCAGCGGAGTGCTCCGCGGACGCTGCGGGCGTCAATGCCTCGAGCTGCGGCCAGCTGCCGTCCTGATTGCGCAGGACACGGGCGCGCGCTTCGGCCACTGAGATCAGGTCGGCCTCCGCGACGCCAGCGGGCCATTTCGCGGTCAGTCGCTCGACCCTTAATTCGCCGAGCGCCAGTTCGGGGGTATCCCAACCGCCAACGGACACTTCAACGGCGGCGAGGTGCAGGTCAACACCCGAAAGATCGAGCGTCGGCGCGATCGACGACAAGGCTGCGGACACGCGACCGGACAGACTGCGCAGCCGCAAATCGATGTTGACCGGTGCGTGTCGCTGCCTGTCGCCGAGGCTCACACTGGCGTTCGCCAGGCGCAGGTCCGCCACCTCAAGACGCCAATCGGGATCGTCGGGAGCCGAGATCACGGGAAGGCCAGCAAACCATGCGGCGAGATCAGTGCCGCCCCCGGCGAGCAGGTTGACCTGCCCACGCGCGCCATCGAGCCGCAGCGCGCCGATCGTGGCGGCGGCGCGTCCGAATTCGAGAACGACAGTGACAGCCTCAAGCGAATCGATATCAAGCAGCCGCTGATCTGCGGCTTGGGCCTCAAGCTCGGCCACCCGCACGGACCGCAGCCGGACATGATCACCGGTGGGCAAATCGTCGAACGCAATCTCGATCAGACCCAGCGACAGCATTGGCGCGCCGGCCGCACCCGGCGTCGCTTCTGCACCACGCAAGACGAGATCATGGATCAGCAGGCGCCGCTCCAACAGCGAGACCTCGACCGCGCCCACCGAAAGCGCCGAGGCCGGCACGGACAGTACGTGCGGCAAGGCGCGCGCGATGACCCACGGCAACTGCTGAAGCAAGAGCCCTGAGAGCGCGACGCCCAGCAGCAGCGCGACAGAACCCAGGACGACCCGTCGGCGCCAGCGTCGTCCGGCGACCCCCGGGGCACCCTGATCCGGGCCCTTCATGCTGACGACTGCAGGTCAGACAGGGTTAGCGTCGCTCGAACTCGAAGGGCTCCAGCGAAGCCTGCGCTTCTGCCCGGTATTTGTGCCAGCGACCACCACCGTAATACGACAGGCTGCCGGGCTCTGCGTCCCCGTAGCCGTTGTAATAGGTCAGACAGTCGCGCAAGGGCGCCGTCGCGATATCGGCCTGACGACAGTGCTCGGCATAGGCCTGCTCGGGCTCGGTCTTGACGTCCACCACGTGGGCGCCCGTGTCGCGCAGCGTTTCCAGCATCCAGACAATGTAGTCGG
>CAZVMA010000351.1:0-745 GCA_964628545.1 uncultured Pseudomonadales bacterium
GGCACGGACCTTCGCGAGGGGATCCCCACCCTCGCGGCCCTGTTCGTGCAGCAGCTGACCGCGGTGCTGGTGGTGATTACCGGCGTCTATCAGATCATCGGCGGGCACCTGTCCATCGGGGCGCTGATCGCCTGCTCGATGCTCGGCAGCAGGGCCCTGGCACCCATGAGCGCGATCTCCGGGCTGCTGACCCAGTATCACACCAGCCGGGCAGCACTCGCCGGCCTCGATGAACTGCGCGCACAACCCACAGAGCGGACACCTGGGGTGCGCTACCTCGCCCGCCCGCGGGTGCAGGGCGAGTTCGAATTCCGCGACGTTCTGTTCCAGTACCCTGGGCCAGGCCCGGATATTCTGCGCGGGGTGTCGTTTCGCGTGCGCGCCGGCGAAAAAGTGGCGATTCTGGGGAGGACGGGCTCGGGCAAGAGCACGCTGCTGAAATTGATGCTAGGGCTGTATACACCGCAGTCGGGCAGCATCCTGGTCGACGGCATCGACATTCGGCAGCTCGATCCAGCCGAGCTGCGCTCCAACATCGGCCATGTTCCCCAGGACATCCTGCTGTTCTACGGCACGCTACGCGACAACCTGCTGCTCGCCAATCCAGGCGCCGACGACGACGCCATGCTGCGCGCGCTCGAACGCGGTGATCTCCACGATTTTGTGCGTCGACACCCGAGCGGTATCGATATGCCGGTGGGCGAGCGGGGAGGCGTCGCGCCGTCCAGCACCGCGCCGTCGGCCG
>CAZVMA010000351.1:755-3241 GCA_964628545.1 uncultured Pseudomonadales bacterium
GATCCACGAACGTTTCCCCAGCCCCATACCGCCCAATGCAAATACTTGCTATTGACGTCCACGCCAGCGGTCAGCGTGACCACGTCCTTGGGCAGGTGGCCACGCTGGAACACCGGAGATGCGTCCTGCGAAACGATCAGCGCGCGCCACTCTGAAGGATGCACCGGTACTGCTGATGGACGAACCCACCGGCGCCATGGACCATACCTCGGAGGAGTCCCTCAAGGCTGCGCTGCGGAACTTTGCTCATGATCGCACCCTGATCGTCGTCACCCATCGACGTTCATTGCTCGATCTGGCCGATCGCATTCTGATTCTGGATCACGGCCGCGTCGTGGCCGATGGCCCCAAAGCCGAGGTCATGGCGGCCCTGGCTGACGGCCGCGTCGGGAGTGGTCTGTGATGCGGCCCGAGACCCCGTTCGACTGGTCGGCGGATGCGCAGGCGGCTCGCCTGTACCGAGATCCGCTGCGGGCACGAAGGCTGTTGCACGCCACCGGCATCGTCCTGGTCATCCTGATCATCTGGGCAGCGCTGGCACGGATCGATGAAGTCACTCGAGGCGAGGCGAAGGTCGTGCCGTCGCGCCAGCTCCAGGTCATCCAGTCCCTGGACGGCGGCCTGGTTTCCGAGATTCTGGTGCGCGAAGGGCAGATTGTCGAAGCTGGCGACGTGCTGGTCCGGATCGACGCTACCCGCTTCCAGTCGTCGCTGCGCGAGAACCGGGCCCAGCGCCTCGCCCTGATCGCCAAGACCGCGCGCCTTGCCGCGATTACGGAGGGCACACCGTTCATCTTGCCTCCCGAGGTCGCGGCGGAAGCACCTGACATTGCAGCCAACGAACAATCGCTGTACGACGCCAGTCGCGCCGAGCTCGAGGGCCAGGTCAGCATCGCAAGCGAGCAGCTCACGCAGCGAGAACAGGAGTTGCGCGAGGTGGCGGCGCTGTATCGTCAGACCAGCCGCAACCTCGAGCTGGCAACCGAGGAGCTGAACAAGACTGAACCGCTGGTCGATTCCGGCGCTGTTTCCGAAGTAGAAATCCTGCGCCTGAAGCGCGATATCTCGCGCCTGGGCGGCGAACGCGATCAGGCCGCAGCCCAGATCGTGCGCGCCAACGCCGCCATCGAGGAAGCGCGACGTAAGGTGCAGCAGGTCGAGCTCGACTATCGCAACGTCAAACGCAATGAGCTAGCGGACGCCACCGCCATGCTGAACAGTCTATCCGAGGGCAGCCTCGGCCTGTCCGATCGAGTCAAACAAGCGGACGTGCGCTCACCCATGCGCGGGACCATCAAGCGCCTGCTCGTCAACACCGAGGGTGGTGTGCTGCTGCCTGGCCGCGACGTGGCCGAGCTTGTGCCGCTCGATGACACCCTGTTGCTGGAAGCCCGCATCGCGCCGCGCGATATTGCCTTCCTGCGCCCGGGACAGTCGGCGCTGGTTCGCATCACCGCCTATGACTTCGTCGTGTACGGCGGCCTCGAGGCCAAGCTCGAGAGCATCGGCGCAGACACCATCACCGACGAGCAGGGCAACGCGTTCTATCTGGTTCGCATCCGCACCGACAAGCCGTCGCTCGGCCCCGACCTGCCGGTCATTCCCGGCATGGTCGCCGAGGTCGACATCCGCACGGGCCGTAAGAGCGTGCTCGGCTACTTGATGAAACCGGTGTTGCGAGCCCGACAGGTCGCGCTGACCGAGCGCTGAGCGCAACCCGGTCGGCCGTGCTTATTTCTTGCGGTTGTAGAACCCGGCGATCGACATGCGCAGGTGGTCGCCCGCCGCCTCGTTCACGCGCGTCACCATGTGGTACGCGTTGTTGGCGATAAAGACGATGCGGTTGCGCTTCGGAAAGATGCAGCGCGCAAACCCATGCTCCATCAGCAGCGCATCCATCTGATTCATGTGCAGCCATTTGCGCCGATAAAAATCGATCTGATCAACTTCCGCACGGTGCTCGTAGAGAAGCCGGTTACCCTCACCCTCCATGAGCAGCAACAGCCCGCCCCAGTGCAGGCGCCACTCCGGATTCATGAAGTACACATACGCCCCGCTGTAAACGCCGGAGCCATCGTCGTGCATCGACAGACCTGATCCGGGTGGATACAGCCACGCGGTTGCGGAGACATGCGCCCAGTCCTTGCTCTGCTCGCCGGTCACCGAGGCAACCTCAGGACCGATTTCCAGTAGCGCATCGAGGAACGCGTCGAAGTCGGTTCCTGTAGGGTAAACATGCGCGCCACCCGGGGGTTCAACCCCGTCCGCGTATCGGAAGGCATTGAGGGTGCTGCGCAGCGGAAAACCGTCGTGCACGTGCCAGGCGCGACTGATCGGCCCCTTTGTGTTGATGTGCTCGTAATCAGTCTTCACGCAGAACGCGTGCAGGCGCTCAAACAAAGCATCTGGCAGAAAATCATCGAATATCACCGCTTCCGCCGCGTGATGGACCTTACGCGGCCGATGAAGCAAATCGGGAATGACCG
>CAZVMA010000352.1:0-3220 GCA_964628545.1 uncultured Pseudomonadales bacterium
AAAAGCAGGATGTCGGCTTTGCTGTCCGGGAGGATCGAGCGCCGTACCGTATCGGACCAGTAGTCGTAGTGGGCAATACGCCGGAGGCTTGCCTCGATAGATCCGATCACCACGGTGCTCTCGGGAAATGCCTCGCGCGCACGCTGCGAGTAGACGATCACGGCTCTGTCCGGGCGACGGTTGGCCTCGGCACCCGGCGTGTAGGCATCCTCCGAGCGGATTTTGCGGTCGGCCGTGTAGCGGTTGACCATCGAGTCCATGTTGCCCGCGGTGACGCCGAAGAACAGGTTCGGACGTCCGAGCGCCTCGAAGGCGGCCGTGCTGCGCCAGTCGGGCTGCGCGATGATGCCCACGCGAAAGCCCTGCGCCTCGAGAAAGCGTCCGACGATCGCCATGCCGAAGCTGGGGTGGTCCACGTAGGCGTCGCCCGTCACCAGGATGATGTCGCAGCTGTCCCACCCCAGCGCATCCAGCTCTTCGCGGGACATGGGCAGCACGGGCGCGGGCGTGAACCGGTGCGCCCAGTACTTGCGATAGCCGAACAGCGCGGGTGCGGCAGTGCCGGATGCGGACGGCGCGACTTTCATGGGCGATGCATTCCTGTCACCGTGTCTCGGGCGCGGATTAAATCGGCGCTTGACGCGCCGCACAAGCCGAAACTGACGAGGCCTTCATGCTGCACCGCCACCTGCCGCTTCGCTACCTGCTGATGCTGCTGGCGCTGCTGACCGCCGGCTGCGCGACGCTGACGCCGCCGGAGATCAGCTTGATCGGCGTACAGCCCATCGGCAGCCAGGGCCTCGAGCCGCGCCTACGCCTGGAGTTTCGGGTACTGAACCCGGGGCGCAAACCGCTCACGGTCCAGGGCGTGGATCTCTCGCTCGCGCTGAACGGGGTCGATATTGCGCGCGGTGTTTCGCATCGCGGGTTCACCGTCCCGGCCTTCGGCGAAACGGTTGCATCGCTCGACGTGTCCGCCTCGGTGCTGACGCTGGTGCGCGTGCTGCTCGATCTACCGGACGCGCAGACGCTGCGGTACGCCCTCGACGGGCGCCTGCATCTCGCCGGCTTTCCGCGCAGCGTGCCAATCACGCGCTCAGGATCGATCGACGCCGCCAACCTTGGCCGGTTCAGCCGTCGTCCCCGGGACGGCGCCTGAAGGCTTTCCGCTGCGCGTGCTGCGCCTTGTCGGCTCGGCGGGCGCGCTCCGAGGCCTGCGTCGGCTTCGTCGCAATGCGCCGTTTCGGCACTCGGCGCGCCGCCGCGACGAGAGCAGCCAGCCGCTCCAGCGCGTCCTCGCGGTTGCGCAGCTGCGACCGGAACCGCTGTGCGGCAATCAGCAGCTCGCCTTCGCGCGTGATCTGACCTGGCACCAGGGCCACCAGTCGCGCGCGCACCGCCTCCGGCAGCTCGGCCTCGGCAAGGTCGACGCGCAGCTGCACCGCCGACGACACCTTGTTGACGTTCTGGCCGCCGGGACCGCTGGACCGGATGAACTGGAAGGTCAGGGCGCGCGCCGGAATGCCCGCCACGCCGCGCAGGACGCTGGGATCGGAGGTCATGTCTGCTCCTGGCGGACGCTGATCCGCACCGGTTTCATCCGCGCGCATTGAACCCCATTCGCGCCGACCACCGATACCCGAGCCAGCCGAGAAACACCACCGCCAACGCCACCAGCGCCTCTTCCGGCCGGGTGAACAGCAGATAAATCAGGGTCCAGCCCGTCAGCCCCAGGTACACGATCACCGGCAGCGGATAGAGCGGTACCGGGCAGGGCCGCGGCAGCGCGGGACGGCGCCAGCGCAGTATCGCCACCGCCAGCACGGCAAAGAACGTGTTCAGGCCCAGAATGAATCCGGAAAACACCAGAATCGACTCGAACGACGCGGTAGCAATGAAGATCAGGGCTAGGCCCGACTGCAACAGCACGGCCAGCCAGGGAATGCCGTGGCGATTGATCCGGGCGAGCGGCGCCAATACCGCGAAATCCTGGCCCATGACCTGCAGCACGCGCGGCCCGGCCAGCACCATGGCGCTGACCGTGGAGACCAGCAGCAGCCCGAGCAGGGTGCCCATGACGGCACCACCGCGAGCGCCAAGCACCGCTTCCGCCGCAATGTAGCCAACTTCGATCTGGCCGGTCATGGCGGCGATCGGCGTCACGTACAGGAAGGTGAAGTTCAGCAGCAGGTAGAGCACCGTAACCGTCAATGTGCCCAGCACCAGCACCGTGCGCAGGGATCGCTCGGGGTGCGCCAGCTCACTGGTGAGGTAGGTGGCCGCGTTCCAGCCGGTGTAGGCGTAGTTCACGTAGATCAGGGAGACCGCAAAAGCGCCGCCGAGGAGCTGCGCCGCGTCACCGGGCTGCGGCGAGAACAGCACCGGCTGCGGCGCGTCCACCAGCACCCAACAGAAGACGCAAAACACCAGGATGAGCGCGACCTTCAACGCCGTGAACGCCCGCTGCAGCCCGGCGCCGCCCCGGCGCGACCCCGCGTGCACGGCCGCCAGCACCACGATCAGGCCGACGGCCAGAAGGCTGGCATCAAGGGCCGGGAAGACCGAGGCCAGGTAGGTGCCGAAGGTAATGGCGGCAAGCGCAATTGGCGCGGCGAAGCCGATGGTGGCCGAGACCCAGCCCGACACAAAGCCCGCGGCGGGATGATAGGCCTGGGCGAGAAAGTGATATTCGCCGCCGGATCGCGGCAGCGAGGACCCCAGTTCCGCGTAGCACAGCGCGCCGCAGAGTGCCGCGAGCCCGCCCACCGCCCACAGCGCAAGCAGGACGAACCCAGACTGGATGTCCTCGAGCTGAAAGCCGAGGCTGGTGAACACGCCGGTGCCAATCATGTTCGCGACCACCACGGCAAACGCCGTGCGCGGACTGAACCGTCCGACGTCGGTCACGGCGCCGCGCGGTCGAACACGCGCCAGTGCTTCTGGGTGCGGCCCTGATTGGGGTCGAGCTTGACCAGCACCCGCAACCGGCCATCGTCGTCGATGCTCCAGGTCTGGGCGACCTCGCGCGTGGTGGTCTCGTAACCCGTCTTCAGCTCGCGCTCATCCCAGCGGCTCTTCTGGCCCTTGTTGTTGCCGCGTTTCAGGCGCTCGACCCCGACACCCACGCAGTCGACTACCATTTCATCGCCGGCGGGCGAGAGCACCACCGTCTGCGCGCGCAGAACCTGCGGATCGGGGGACGAACCGCCGATGCCAGGCG
>CAZVMA010000353.1:0-291 GCA_964628545.1 uncultured Pseudomonadales bacterium
GGGCCCACGGAATTGATCAGTTTCATCGGTTTCCCTCCCGGAATGTCTGTGTCGGTCGAGCGCCATTCTAGCCGTAATCGCGGTGCCCTCGAATCGATCTGCGCAGAAGTCGGTCTGGTTCCCGCGGGTCAGAATGGCTGTCCGAGGAAGATGTACAGCGAGGCGCGGCCATCCTCGGCTAGCCCGCCGCCCAGGTAGACGGGCCCGATCGGGCTGTCGAGGCCAAGGAATAAACTGCCCGCCAGGTCGAGATCATTCAGGTCAATATGCTGGCCGGTGTCCCAGACGCCG
>CAZVMA010000353.1:359-2102 GCA_964628545.1 uncultured Pseudomonadales bacterium
TCTACGCTGGCGCCAATGTGAATCGGCGCAATGGACGACGCCGGCAGCCGATAGTAGTAGGCGAGCCGGTGCAGGGCTCGGTGCTGCCCAAGCAGCGCGTCGACCGGCAGACCGGACAGGCGGAAAAAACCGCCCAGGGTGAAGGCCTCGTGGAAGGGGGCGGTGTCCCGATACACGCTGTCCCACGCCGCGCTTGCCAGCAAACGGTGGGGGCCGATCGAGAAGGCGTGCGCAAGCTCGGCCGACCAGGCCGCGTAGCGCGCGCTGGCGCCGAGCCGCTCGTCCGACCAGCGTGCGCGCAGGGCGGCGGTGCGCCCGCGGGTCGGAAAGAACGCGTTGTCCAGGCTGTCGTGCTCCAGCGCGATGTTGAAGCTGCCGGTATCCGCGTCGCCGCCGATGATGGCCTCTGATCCGACCAGTCGCTCCGCATTGCCCCGGGCAGACTCGAGCGAAAGCCGGATGTCGGTGGTCGTTCCGAACGTGCGACCGGCGGCGAGGCTCAGAACACCCTGTCGGATGCGCAGGTCGGCGGCCCGTTCATCCCCTTCGTACACGGGTCGATTGAAGCTGCGCCAGGCGACACCCGGCTGCACGTACCAGTCGCGCGTGCTGCCAAAGGGCTGGTGGAATTCGGTGGCCACGCTTGGCCGGTCGCCGAGGTACAGCTCGCTGCGCCATTCGCCGCCCAGCCGGTTGACCTCGGTTGCGGTGAAGGCCAACCCCAATCGGTAGTGATTGCGACCCTCGAAGTCGTCCTCGAGCCCGAAACCTGCGCGGAGGTAGTTCGGTCCCCAGGCCTTGCGCACGGGTGCCAGCACCAGTCGCCCCTCATCGAATCGCCAGGGCACTTCCGAAAACAGCTCCAGTCCATAGAGACGATCGGCGGCGGCCTGGATCTCGTCCACTTGCAGGCGTCCGGGTTCCAGTCCGGACTCTGCGATCAGTCGGCCGGCTTCCACACCCCGGGTGCCGGAAGCACCGGACTGACTGGATTGGCCGTCCGGCCGCGCCGGCGCAGCGATGGCTACTTCGGTGACCTTGAGCGATCGTTGGCCACGACGACGCTGCGCGTCCCGCCATGCGATCCATTCGGTCGGCGCCACGGCAAGCCGCGCCAGCTCCACTGCGCGATATTCCGTCGCGCGCACGCCGGCAGTGATCACGCCCTCCAAGCGCGAGAAGTCGGCGGAGGCGGCATCGCCGAGCTCGGGCGTGAGCAATACATCCTCGCCGCGCAGGCGCGCGATCTGCGCTTCTGTGTTGCGTCGCGTCAGCAGATTGGTGAGCTGATCGGTCACGGCGAACACGGAGTTCAGAGCCTCCGGGGCATACATGGGCGAACTTACGTCGACGGCGATGATCACATCGGCGCCGAGCGCCAGCGCCACATCGATCGGCAGATTGTTGGCCACGCCGCCGTCGACCAGCAGCCTTCCAGCCACCTGCTGCGGCGCCACAAACGCGGGGATGGCCATGCTCGCGAACAGGGCCTGCGGCAGATCGCCGTGCCGCAGCAGCACTGGCGCACCGGTCGCGATGTCGGCGGCGACCGCGACAAAAGGAATAGGTAGTCGGGTGAAGTCGGTCACGTCGGCGACTTGCAGAGTATGGCGGCGGAACAGGGCCTTCACCTTGTGGCCCTGAAGGTAGCCCTGCGGCAGGCGTAGCCCCTCGGCGCCGATGCCAGATGCGCTGCGCACCAGCAGCTTGTCGTCCTGCTGCTTGAAGCGCATGCGGAAGGCG
>CAZVMA010000353.1:2112-3197 GCA_964628545.1 uncultured Pseudomonadales bacterium
TCGTTGAACAGGTCGGTCCAGTCGGTCTCGACCGCAATCCGCTCCAGCGCGTTGGGGCTCAGCCCCGCGGCGTATAGCCCCCCGACCACCGCCCCCATGCTGGTGCCCACGATCGCATCGACGGGCACCTGCAGCGCTTCCAGCGCGCGTAGCACCCCGACGTGAGCGCCACCGCGCGCGCCGCCGCCGGACAGCACCAGCACGACGCGTGGCCTGCCGTTCGCGTGCTCGGCAAGCTGGTAACCGCCCAGGGCCGCGCCAGGTGTCTCTGGCGCGGCGTCGGGCAAGGCTTCGGGCGGCGCCGGTACGCGCAGGTCGCGCGCCCATGCGAGCGCGCTGGCGATCGACAGGGAGGCGCCCAACAGCAGCAGCGCGGCAAGCTTCAGCACGTGGCGTTCGGTGCGGATGCGGCGACTCCGGGTCACGTGGTCTGATACGACCGAGCGGTACGGGCTACCAGACGCCGATGTTCGGCATGTCGCGCCACGGCGCGGCGGGGGCCAGCGCTGGACCGTCCTGCAGCAGCTCCACCGAGATTCCGTCCGGCGAGCGCACGAACGCCATGCGACCATCGCGCGGCGGGCGGTTGATGGTCACGCCGGCGGCCTGCAGGCGGGCGCAGGTCGCGTAGATGTCGGGCACGGCGTAGGCCAGATGCCCGAAATTCCTGCCGCCGGAGTAGTCTTCCGGATCCCAGTTCCAGGTCAGCTCCACCTGTGCGGATTCGTCACCCGGCGCCGCGAGGAACACCAGGGTGAACCGTCCCTGCTCGTTCTCGTAACGCCGCAGCTCGACGAGACCGAGCGCCTTGCAGTAGAAATTAAGCGATGCCTCGATATCGGTGACCCGGACCATCGTGTGCAGGTATTTCATGCGCGCTTTCCGTGACGTGTTGTCGGGCATCATAACCGTTCGGGCAGGCGTGTCGGCCATGATGGCGACGCACCTGCGCGCTTCTTACCTCAGCAGAACAGGACCGGATTCCGGAATGAGCAAGCGGCAAACATGGCGAAGGTTGGGGTCGTTGCTTGCGGCCCTGGTGCTCACCGGTTGCGTCGACAATCCGGTGACCGGCCAGCGCGAGG
>CAZVMA010000354.1:0-3192 GCA_964628545.1 uncultured Pseudomonadales bacterium
CCGAGGCGCTCGAGGCTCGCCTCGCACTGCGCCTTGAGATGTTCCGGACGGCCGTCGAGCACCCGCTTGCCGTCGCGCATGCCCATCACGCACTTGCTGGCGAGGAACACGTCCTTTCCGCGCGAACCCAGGGCAATCGCCTCGCTCTCGGGCCGCGCCGGCCCGTAGGCGTGGCTCTCGTTCATGCTGCCGAGGCCGATGGCCTGGATTCGGGCATGGCCCAGTCGGCGTGGTTCGAGCATGGCGGTTTCGCGTCGGTGGCGGGCGAGGGAGGGAGCGTATGCGCTGGGTCTGCAGAGCGGCAACGCCGGTCCGCAGCCTCAGTTCAGCGAGTGCTCGACTGTGGAGCGCATCGGCGGGCCTCCACGTTGGTCGGGGTGCTTTCGGTGAGCCGGGTGGCGAGCGCGCGCCGGTCGACCTTGCCGTTCGGCAGCAGCGGCAGGGCGTTTTCGAGGGTGAAGTCCTTCGGCACCTTGTAGTTGGCGATGCGCTCCCTGAGGAAGCCGCGCAGGTCTTCGGCAGAAAGCGTGCGCCCGGGCAGCGGCATCACGAAGGCGTGTCCCACCTCCTGAAACAGTGGGTGTGGAACCGGCAGTACCGCGGCCAGCAGCACGTCCGGATGCTCTGCGATGGCCTGCTCGATCTCCAGCGGATACACGTTGTAGCCGCCGGACTTGAACATCTCCTTGAGTCGCCCCACGAACACCAGGTTGCCGTCGGCGCGCCGGTAGCCGAGATCGCCCGTGCGCAGGAAGCCGTCGGCGGTGAAGGCCTCGCGGGTTGCTTCGGGCCGGTTGAAGTAGCCGCTCATCACGTAGGGTCCGCGAAACTGCAGCTCGCCGTGCTCGTCGTCGGCGCATTCGGTGCCGTCGGCGCGCGTGACGCGACACTCGCAGCCCGGCAACGGTCGGCCGATGGTGGCGGCTACATCCTCGAGTGGGGCGTCGAGGTCGGTGCGCGTGATGATGCCGCAGGTCTCGGTCTGTCCGTACACCGAGACGATGGGGCAGCCCACGGGCGCCCAGGCATGCAGGATGCCGAGCGGGGTGGCGGCGCCGCCGCAGACGATCAGCTTGGTGTGTGCGAACCGGGTGGGGTCGAACCCGGGCTGGCTCATGCTCATCATGAAGCCGGTCGGGCTCGTCACCAAGTACGAAGGCCGTTCCGCGGCCCTGAGCCGGCCGAGAGCCTGCAGGTCCACCCGTGGGTGGAAGATGATCCGCCCACCGGCGGCGAACACGTTCATGCACACGTTGTTGAGCGCGCCGACGTGGTTGATCGGCGCGGCGCAGACGGTGCTGGCGAGGCGTTCGCCCATCCATGCGGCATTGGCCAGCGCTGACTGCGCGATGGTTCGATGCGAGAGCATGGCGCCCTTGGGCTGCCCCGTAGTGCCCGACGTATACACGATGACGGCGATGTCCTCCTCCAGGACGGCCGCCCGCGCGTGCGCCAGCGCAGCTGCGCTGATTGTGGCGCCGCCGGCGACGAACTCGTCGAAGCCGATTGCGTTGCTGCTCGGCTCGCCGAGCGCCACGAAGTGCTCGACCCGGCTGGGCAGTGCCTGCAGTTCCTCCACGTAGGAACGTCCGTCGAAGTGCGGGCGGGCGAAGACGACTTTCGGCTGGGCATCGTCCAGCAGGTAGGCAAACTCCCGATCCCGGTAGACCGGGTTCAGGCCGTGCCAGATGGCGCCGATCGAGACCGTTGCGAGGTAGGTGCTCCAGAAGTCCAGGCCCGGCGGTGCCAGGGTTGCCACCCGGTCGCCACGGCGGACGCCCAAGGCCAGGAGCCCGCGAGCAACCGCGTCCACACGCTCGGCGAGTGGGGCGAAATCCAGCCGCGCATCGCCATCGACCACCGCTTCCCGGTGTGGATGAGCGGCAGCGTGGGCCTGCGCTAGGTCGTGAATCCTGGTTGCCGACATCTGAGCCCTCGAGTGATCGTTTGTTCAGTCAAAGATCGCGTTGGGTTTTGGGGATTATGACGGTATTTTCTAGATGAATGGGCGATTTGTTCGTAGATTAGCGCTTGATGTCGAGCTGATCAAATGTTTAGTATTTGTCGCGACACCGCGCCGCGTTGAATTGCGGTTCGTCCACGACCTGCAACCATCTCGATACGGGAAGCGACCCATGCCGCTCAGTACGGTCTCCATCGGCCACTCGACCAGACCCATCCAGCACCAAGTCGACGCGCGTTGGCTGATGGCCTACGCCGCCGGCATCGGTGATCTGAATCCCCGCTACATGGATACGCTGGGTGAGCACGTGGTGGGCCACCCGGTGTTCCCCGTGTGTCTGGAGTGGCCGGTGGTACTCTCGAGCCGCGAGCTGCCCGGCTACGACCTAGTGACGCCGGCCGAGCGGGCCCGCGGCGTGCATGCCTCGCACGACCTGCACATCTATCGGCCGATCCGCGCGGGTGACCGGCTGACCACGCAGGCGACCCACATAGGCCTGCGGCGCATCAAGCCGGGCGCGGCCCAGCTCACCCGCCTCGACACGGTGGATGCGGACGGGGTGCTGGTCTGCCGCACCTACCAGCTCGGCATCAGCCGCGCCGTGGAAGTGCTCGGCGCCGACACCGAAATCGAAGCCCCGCCGGCCTGGCCGACGGCTTCCGATGGCACGCTCGCTGCGCCGCGCCGCGTCGACGTGCCGGTGGCAGCGGGCGCGGCGCACGTCTACACCGAGTGCGCGCGCATCTGGAATCCGATTCATACCGACCGCGCCGTGGCGGTCGGCGCAGGACTCCCCGACATCATCCTGCACGGCACCGCGACCCTCGCGCTGGCCGTCACCCGGATCGTCGACGAGCTGCTCGGCGGCGACCCGGGGCGCGTGCGACGGCTTGGTGGGCGGTTCTCCGCGATGGTGCTGATGCCGTCGACCATCACGGTGGAGATGCAGGCGGGCGAGGGTGTGGTGTTCTTCCGGGTGCTGACGGATTCCGGCGTGGAAGCGTTCAGCAACGGCTTCCTGTGTCGCGAATGAGGGAGGGTTCATGAACGACAAGACGCTCACCCTGGTGGAGTCCGGCACCGGCAGGAACCGCATCCTGCTGTGCGCGATGGAGCTCTTTGCCGAGAGGGGCTTCGACGGCGTGACCACGCGCGACATCGCCGCCCGGGCGGAGGTCTCGGTGGGTCTGATCAGCCACCACTTCGGCTCGAAGGAAGGCCTGCGGCAG
>CAZVMA010000355.1:0-3180 GCA_964628545.1 uncultured Pseudomonadales bacterium
GACCGTGGGTGGCCCCGGGAGTAGCCGGGGGATCACGCGTGGCCCAGCAGACCTGCTGGTCTTGTCCTCGCGCACGCCCTGAGTATCAGTGACAATCCCCCCTCGGACAATCTGTTCCCGACTCGCGCTTCCAATCCGGCGCCTGCCGCCCGTGCCGTGAAACGGTTCGTCGGGAACAACCCGCATCCCACCAATGGAACATGCTGTGACCCAAACACCCGAGTCGCCTGTGTCGATATCCCCGCCGAATCAGCCGCCCGCAGACCCGACCCCGCCGGCGAACGCCGGGCGCGACGCCTCCACCCTGGACGTGCTGTTCGTCATTGGCGTGACTGTCGCCCTGCTGGCGTTATCGGTGCTGCTGTACGGGGCTGATTCTTCGCAGGGTGCGAACCAGATTGCGCTGGTTGTTGGTGCGGTGGTCGCGAGCGGTATCGGCATTCGCAACGGTCACCGATGGCGCGATATCGAAGCCAACATCGTGCAGGGGATCGCCACTGCCATGCCGGCCATTCTCATTCTGTTCGCCGTGGGCAGCCTGATCGGCATCTGGATGTTATCCGGTACCGTACCGACCATGATTCACTACGGCCTGCTGATTCTCGAACCCGCAATCTTTTATCCCGCAGCCTGTCTGCTGTGCGCGATCGTATCGCTGGCCATCGGCAGCTCTTGGACCGTCGCCGGCACCATCGGGATCGCCCTGATGGGCGTGGCGGCAGCGATGGGGCTATCCCCCGAGATTACCGCCGGCGCGGTCATTTCCGGCGCCTACTTCGGCGACAAAATGTCGCCGCTGTCAGACACCACCAATCTCGCACCCGCCGCCGCGGGCGTCGACCTGTTCACCCACATCGAGCACATGCTCTGGACCACCACACCCAGCCTCGCGCTGGCGCTGATTGGGTTTGGCCTGCTCGGCTTGTCCGGGTCTGCCGGTGCCGATACTGAGGCCCTGCACAATGTGCTGTCGCGCCTCGAGGCCAGCTTCAACCTGGGCCCACTGACGCTGCTGCCCGTCCTTGTGGTCATCATCATGGCCGTGCGCAAGGTGCCCGCATTGGCCACCATTCTATCGGGCGTACTGGTGGGCGCGATTACGGCTGTAGTGCTGCAGCCACAGGTGCTGGCGGCGCTGATCAGCGACCAGCGCAGCGGCGCGCTCGGAATGTTCCAGGCCGTGTGGACCGTCCTGTTCGCGGGCTATACGGCGAGCACCGGCGATACCGCGCTCGATGAGCTGCTCTCGCGCGGCGGCATGGGGTCGATGTTGAACACGGTCTGGCTGATCATCGCGGCCATGAGTTTCGGTGCTGCCATGGAAAAAGTGGGCATTCTGGCGGCACTGCTGCGGGCCATGCTCCGCGCGGGGCACAGCGTCGGCGCGCTGATCGCCTCGACGCTCGGCACCTGCATCGGCGTCAACACGCTGGCCGGTGATCAGTACATGGCAATCGTCATTCCGGGCAGGATGTTCCGGGCGGAGTACGCGCGCCGAGGCCTGCACCCGAAAAACCTCTCGCGCGCGCTGGAGGATGCCGGCACGCTGACTTCGCCGCTGATACCCTGGAATACCTGCGGTGCCTATATGGCCGTGGCGCTGGGCGTGCCCACCCTTGCCTATCTGCCCTACTGCTTGCTGAACCTGATCAACCCGGTGGTGTCGGCCCTGTACGGCTACATCGGTTTTCGCATAACGCCCGCCGATTCAGAGTCATCGCTTCCTCCGGTCCCGGTCGAGCCGCGGTAACATACGGCCCAACTAGCGAGGATCGAACCGGTCATCGAACCACCAGGCCTGACCCTGCAGAGCGCGCTGCCGCGCCAGCAGCTCGATATGGCTGGCCCGCGCCAGGTGCCCAAGGAACCAGCCGATCAGCACGTACCAGAGCCCACCAAGGTCACCCACCGACACCAGCCGCCACACACCAAACCCCATCAGGAACCAGCCGAACCAGCGCCCGGCCCGAGTGGCCACACGCGAGGCCTTGATCAGGTCGCCGGTCCGATGCCAGACCAGCGCACGCAAAACCCGTCCACCGTCGAGCGGAAAGCCTGGCACCAGGTTGAACAGCGCGAGCGTGAGATTGACGGAGGCCAGCCAGAGACAGACGCTGATCCAGGGTGCCGAACCGGCCAGAGCGGCCAGAGGATCGGCCGCCAAGGTTTTCAGCGCCGACTCCGAGAGGCCGGCTTCGGCCAATGCGGCAAACGCAAAGGCGAGCGCCAGGCTGGCTGCAGGACCCGCCAGCGCGATCAGCAGTTCGGCGCGGGGCGTATCGGCATCGCGCGCCACCTCGGCGACACCGCCGAACAGAAACAGCGTAATGCCGCGCACGCGGATGCCGAAATGCTGCGCCACCCGCGCGTGCGCAAACTCATGCGCCAGCAGCGCCGCGAAAAACAGAAGCGCAGCCGCTGCGCCGACACCCCAGGACTGCGCGCGCGACCAGTCCGGGTGCCAGGCGCGAAACAGCCCATCACCCAGCCCCATCACCACCAGACCAAACACCAGCAGCACACTGGGGTCCAGGCGCACGTCGATGGACCACAGCCGGAACAGGCGCACACCAGGCGCGGCGGAAGACCTTGAATCTGGACCGTCCATATTGGCTCACGCCTCTCGCACCCACGGCGAGTGGGGAGCTTACGGCGTGTTCAGCCGCAGCGCCTCACGTAATCCTACGAGGATCAGATCCGGAACCACGGCATCGAACAGCCCCTCGCTCGCGAACAGATGCGAAAAACCGCCGGTGGCGATGACCAGCGGGGCCTCCGCAGGAAACGCTTCGGTGGTCATACGCCGCACGATCTCGCGCACTGCCCCGACGTTGCTCCAGTACAAGCCGTTCTGGATGCTGGCGGCCGTGCTGCGACCGATGGCTTCGGTGACCGGGATGATTTCGACCGAGGGCAACTTCGCGGTGCGTTCGACCAGCGCCTCGAGCGACAGTCGTACGCCCGGCAGGATATTGCCGCCCAGGAACTCGCCCTCGCGGGTGATGGCCGTGAACGTAGTGGCCGTGCCAAAGTCGACCACGATCAGGTTGCGCCCGGGGAACAGACGCAAGGCCCCCATCGCGTCGGCTATGCGGTCGGCGCCCACCTCCTTCGGAGCCTTATCGGCGTCCTTACACCCCGTCTTGATGACCGGCCGCAGCACCATCGGATCGATCTGGA
>CAZVMA010000356.1:0-878 GCA_964628545.1 uncultured Pseudomonadales bacterium
ACGAGGAAACCGTTGCGCTGATCGCCGGCGGCCACACGTTTGGCAAGGCGCACGGTGTGCGCAAGCCAGAAGGTTGCGTGGGTCCCGAGCCGGCGGCGGCCGGCCTGGAAGCACAGGGGATGGGCTGGACCAATACCTGCGGCTCGGGCAAGGGCGCGGACACCATCACGAGCGGGCTGGAAGGTGCGTGGACGGTGAATCCGACCGCCTGGACGACCCAGTATCTCGACAATCTCTACGCCTTTGAGTGGGTCCAGACCCGCAGCCCGGCAGGCGCGATCCAGTGGATTCCGGCGGATGGTCAGGCCGCCAATCTCGTGCCTGACGCGCATGACCCCAATAAGCGGCACGCGCCGGTCATGTTCACCACCGATCTGGCTTTGCGGTTCGACCCGGCCTACGGCGCTATTACCAAGCGCTTCCGAGAGGATCCCAAGGCGTTCGAGGCGGCATTCGCCAGGGCGTGGTTCAAGCTGACGCATCGCGACATGGGGCCGAAAGCGCGCTACGTCGGCGCGGACGTGCCTGCGGTCGATCTGGTCTGGCAGGACGTCGTGCCGCCGGTTGATCATCCGCTGATCGACGCGGCCGACATCGAGTCGCTGAAGAAAGACATACTGTCGGCAGGTCCCAGCGTATCCGCGTTGGTGCGTGTCGCGTGGGCGTCGGCCGCAAGTTTCCGCGGCACGGACATGCGCGGCGGCGCGAACGGTGCTCGGCTCAGGCTGGCCCCGCAGAAGGATTGGGCGGTCAACAACCCGGCGGAAGTGGCCTCAGTCGTTGCGGCCCTGGAGCAGGTGCAGGCCAACTTCAACAAGGCGCAATCGGACGGCACGCGGGTATCGCTCGCGGACCTCATCGTGCTGGGCGGCGCCGCT
>CAZVMA010000356.1:888-3148 GCA_964628545.1 uncultured Pseudomonadales bacterium
AGTGCCCTTCGAGCCAGGTCGAACGGATGCCGACCAAGCCGCAACGGACGTGGCGTCGTTTGCCGTGCTGGAGCCGAAGGCGGATGGCTTCCGCAACTACTTCGCGGCGGATCTGGCCACCAGCGGGGATACGCGTTCGCCGATCGAAATGCTGGTGGAGCGCGCACAGCTGCTGACGCTCTCGGTGCCGGAGATGGCCGCTCTCGTGGGTGGGCTGCGGGTGCTCGACGCGAATACCGGTGGCGTTCGGCACGGTGTCCTGACGGACGCGCCCGGCACGCTCAGCAATGATTTCTTCGTGAACCTGCTCGACATGTCGGTAGCGTGGACGAAGGCAGCCGAGGCTGAAGGCCTGTATGAGGCGCGTCCTCGCGCGGGCGGCGACGTGCAATGGTCGGCGACACCGGTCGACCTCGTGTTCGGCTCGCACTCGGAGCTGCGCGCGGTGGCCGAGGCTTACGCGGCCGCCGATGGCGAGGCGCTGTTCCTGCGTGACTTTGTCGACGCGTGGTCGAAGGTCATGGACCTGGGACGGTTCTGAAGGGCGCGGACGGTCTCTTCGCAGACCGTCCTAGCGCGCGCTGTTTCAGCGCATACCGAAGATGGCGGTGGCACCATTGTCCACCACCATCTCGGTCCCGTTCACGTGTTTCGCGTCGTCTGAGGCGAGAAACAGGACCATGTTGGCGATGTCGAGCGGCTCGCCCAGGCCGAGCTGCAGCCGCATGGCCTCTTGATCCGGTGCGTCGGCCAGTTTGATGCCGGCGCTGTGCTCGAGTGCGGCGTGAACCATTGCCGTGTTGATCGAGCCGGGGTGGACCGAGTTGCAGCGAATGGGGTAGCCCTTGGCCCGGCAATGCGCCGCAATGGACTTGGTCATGCTGCGAATGGCGCCTTTCGCGGCCGAGTAGGCCAGATACTCCGACGAGCCCTGCAGCGCCACGACCGACGACATGTTGATGATCGAGCCGCCGCGCGCCTGCATCATTCGCACCGCATGCTGGCAGCCGAAAAAGGTGCTGTCGACGTGCACGGCGAGCGTGCGGCGCCACTGGGCGGTAGTCGTGTTCTCGATGTTGGCGATGACGGCGATGCCGGCATTGTTCACCAGCACGTCCAGCTGTCCGTACTCGCTGGCCACGTATGCCATGAGCTCGGACCAGCCGTTCTCGTCCGCTACGTCCTGGTGGCGGTAGTCGGCGCCGATCTCTTGTGCCAGCGCGCGTCCGCGATTGTCGTCGATATCGGTCATGATGACGCGCGCGCCTTCAGCCGCAAGCAAACGCGCATCGGCGGCGCCAAGTCCCTGTGCCGCGCCTGTGATGATCGCGACCTTGCCGCTGACGCGGCCGTTTGTCTGTCCCATTTAGCTGCCTCCCCGGGCTCTGTCTGTCTGTGCCGTTGCTGCGGCCTGTGTGGTTGCTGCGGCCTGTGTGGTTGCTGCGGCCTGTGCCGTTGCTGCGGCGCTGGAGGTTACCGCGCGTGTGGGTGCCCTGTCGCGTCTGCGACACGCCCGGGCGGTGGCTCGGGCAGCGCCCGCGCAAGAGCCTCGAACAGCAGCAGTGACTGCAGCCGCTCCGCTGCGCTTTGCTGCTGTACGCGCGCGGCGAGCTCGGGCGCGACGGGTGCGAGTGGATGCCCCGTCTGGCGGGCGTGCACCTCAAGCCGGCAGGCGCGCTCCAGGTAGTAGAGATCGTCGTATGCATAGGCCAGCCGCTCGCCGCAGACGATCACGCCGTGATTGCCGAGAAACAGGATGTCGCGTTCCGTGAGCAATGCCGCAATCCGCTCACCCTCCGCGGCGTCGAGCGCGAGGCCGTGGTAGTGGCTGTCAATCGCAACTCGGCCGTGAAAGCGCATTGCATTCTGCGACAGTCGCGTATCCAGAGCCCGCTGGGTGGTAAGGGTTAGCGCGGTGGCGTGCGGCATGTGCGTGTGCAGCACGCAGGCGCGGCGGCGGCGGTGAATGGCCGCATGAATGAACATGGCGGTGGGCTCCACCGCGTGGCGTCCCGCGAGCGTTCGTCCTTCCGCATCCACGAGCACAATGTCGTCGCTGCCGATCTCAGCCCACAGGCGGCCGCGCGGATTGATCAGGAAGCGGCCCGACTGATCAGGCAGCTCGACGCTGAAGTGGTTGCAGATGCCTTCATCCAGACCGTGATGCGCCGCGGCGCGCAGGGCCAGGGCGAGGTCTCGGCGCAGCGCTCGGACCTCGCTGGCGTGCCAGTCAGCGCCGCTATCCGGCATCAAGTGCGCT